>JAKEIJ010000121.1 GCA_022545805.1 Nitrosotalea sp.
AGCTTCTTGGAGTTCGCGTTTTACATTTTCCAGTCCACCAATTTCTGTCCACTGGATGTCAGGTGTCTCAATGTATACCTCACGCATTCCTGCAGGAGTTACATCTCGGAATGCGAGTTGATAATCTTCAGCGTTTACAATTAGTTTGTCAAGTGTCTCCGGTGGAATTTTTTCATCAGACAAGTTAATCTCTGGCAATAATCTTCTCAAACATTTCATTGCAGCTTCCTTGCAAAGATATTCCAAGTCAGCACCCACATATCCATGGCTAGAGCCTGAAATTTTTTCCAAGTTGATATCTTCACTTAGTGGCATGTTTCTGGTATGGATTAGCAAAATCTCTAGTCTGCCTTTCTTGTCCGGTACTTTAATCTCAATTTCTCTATCAAATCTACCAGGTCTTCTCAGAGCTGGGTCTAGTGCATTTGGCCTGTTGGTTGCAGCAATTACAATTACCTTGCCTCGTCCTTCAAGACCGTCCATTAGCGACAACATTTGTGAAACAACTCTTCGCTCTACTTCACCAGTAACCTCTTCTCTTTTTGGTGCAATCGAGTCAATCTCATCAACGAAAATAATTGAAGGTGCCTTTTCTTTTGCCTCCTTGAATATTTCACGCAGTCTTGCTTCACTTTCACCATAAAACTTGCTCATTATTTCAGGACCAGATATGCTGATAAAATGAGCATTGGTTTCGTTTGCAACTGCTTTAGCAAGTAATGTCTTTCCCGTTCCAGGTACACCATATAGTAAAACGCCTTTGGGAGCTTCAACTCCCAATTTTTCAAATATTTCAGGATGTCTCATTGGAAGTTCAATCATCTCTCTTACTTTACGAATTTCATCAGACATTCCTCCAATGTCTTCATATGACACTTGAGGCACTCCGCGCAAACTTTCACCTTTTTCAGCAATGTGGAATTCTGTCTTTGGTGTCACAAGAACTGCATCAGATGCGGGAGTTATTCCGACTACCTGAAATGTTAACCTGCCACCAAAGTATGGTACCATGATGTTGTCACCTTTTACAAGCGGAATATTTTCTAGAGAATCTGTAAGATATCTTTCATCAATTGGAGGTATAGAATCAAGTGGAGCAACTATGACTTTTTCTGCAGGTACAGTCTTAATCTTTCGCACAGTTACAGTATCTCCAATTCCTACCCCAGTGTTATTTCTGCCTAGTCCATCTACTCTGATGATTCCCTTTCCTTCATCGGATGGATATAGTGGAAGACATCGTGCTACAGAGCGTCTCTTGCCTGTAATTTCCAAGATATCACCAGTTGATGCTCCAAGTGCATCCATGGACTCGTAATCAATGCGTGTTACACCCCGGCCTACGTCTCTGGTATACGCTTCCAATATTTTTAGTTGAACAGAATTTTGGGCTATGAGTATACTTTGTAGGTATGTCTTGTTATACCTTTGGAATCTTGGGTTCATAATCATACGCAAATTTTAAAACCCCGATCGGCAGTAGAACAAAAAAGATACCCAAGAAGAAAACTTGGTCTTATGCGGTCAAGAACTTTTATACCGTAAATACAGTTTCAAGATCAAGTTGGATGCATACCTTGAAGAGGAATTATACGATCTCTTAACTTACTGTATTCAAAATCCAGATGCTTCAGATTATAGTACTAAGGAAGATAGAATCAAAGAGATAGGTCAAGAACTGTTTTCGGACGGCGGCGTTGACGCACTTGAGAACATGTATTTTTCAATCGAACATAGGATACGTGAAGAGATTTCAAAAGATGCCAGACCGTATCGCCCCCTTTGGAATGGTATCTCTAACGAGTGGAATTACTAGGCAATTGCAACAATCTGTTTTTCTTGTGAGGATTCTTGTGTTTCTTTTCTTGCTCTTGCCAATGCCATTCTCAAATGTTCGATTTCAATTTCATCAATCATTTCGCACATGTTATTTTGTTAAAAATTCTGATACTTAAAAGATGCGTATCTTTACGTGAATAATCTCTTTGATTCAATATTGCCTACTGGTTTTAGGTTTGCGCAATATTCAATCCATTGGTGTGTAAATGATATCTCTTTGTCACCATGCAGATAACATCCAATTACTTTTTTGGCATCTGCAATCAATGGGAAATCTATAATAAATTTTTCCTGCTCGTCGATTTTTCTAAAGTATGTTGGTTTTAGTCCAATGGAATACAACTCAATGACATACTCAAACGGATTGATTCCTCCAAGTTTTTCCTTGACAGATTCAAAAGCGGCATATCTTGCAGCATATTTGGCTGCATCTCGTGCTGCATCTCGTGCTGTCTCTCCTGAAATAAACTCGCTTCCATACCACCCATAATTATTGCGAGCAGCACTACTTGCTTCCTTCCATGCGTTATTCCATGCAGAATCCCAGGTGTTTGATTTGTTAGAGTTTAGTGCTTCAACTCGTGCCAAGTCCCAAAGTGAGTCCGCTGCATGTTGTAGAGTATCGTTATCTTTTTTCCACGATAACAATGCCTTGGCATATTTTTCTACCAAATCTGATACCTTTGGGAGTAAAGAATTTGCTTCTGCAATGGATCTAGCAGGAGTAAAATATTTTATTGATTGTAACTTGGAAATTTGCGAATCAGTATTTGCCTGTATCATCAGTATTCAAAAATTTCTGGGTTTTATATTAATCTGTTTTTTTGTGCTCATAAAATTTTTCAGGTGGCTCTTGTCTGTCTTTTTTGCGCCCGGGAAGGTACAATTTAGCAACTGCGCCCATCATGAATCCTCCAACAACTACTATAGCAATCCCACTTATGACTAGTACCAGAGCGCGTCCAATTGCCTTGAGTATTGCCATGCGATTATGATAACATCACTAGTAAATATGGGTTGATCACACACAGAATCATATTTTTTCAATCTTTTTCCTTTTCGTCAATTGTAGACTCACCAAGATAATCAGCCAGGTTTTCGGTCATTTTCTTTACAACGTCCAATGCAAACTTGATCTCATGCTCTGAAATATCCCTGGTAGATGTTTTTCTAATTTGTGCTGTACACTCCATCATAGAATCCCACATGGAATCAGCCTTGGCAGTAGCATAAATCCTCTTTATTCTTCGGTCTTTGGAATCATGTTTTCTTTTCACATATCCATCTTTCTCCATTTTATCAATTATTGGCACAAGAGTAGGACTTTCAACTCCAATCTTTTCAGCAAGTTCTCGTTGTGTAGGACCAGACTGCATGTTTAGTGCAAATATGACCTTTGACTTGACCAAGTTTATCCCGGTTTTATTTAGTAATTCAAGATCAAATGCTTTTTGCATCATCTTTGATGCAGAATACATCACAAAACCAATACTGTTTTCATAATCAAATTTTTTCATTTGTCTCCAAATCATTAGGAAGCTAATGAATATATAGACCTTGTTTCAATATATAATAATGAGAATCTCACAAAACCAAAGATGGGAGCGTGTTATCTGATGGAACTAAGTACAAAGCAACAATACAGATCAGAGCTTGGGGTAGTCTCCGAAGTATTACAGATTATAATGGATTGTGGCATGCAAGGTGCAATAATTTCTTCTATTGCACGCAGAGCCAACTTATCACACTTTACGGCAATGGAAAAGTGTCAGAAATTGATAGAGTTTGGATTGATGGAATCAAGGGCAGACAAGAGAAGTCGTAGCTTTGTCATCACTGAGAAAGGGATCAGGTTTCATCAAGAGATTCAGAAATTCATAGAGATTGCCCAAGAGATTAAAATAAGATACTAGTCTATCCTAACTTTTTTATTCAAAATCAAGTTTTTCGCGAAACTGCCTAGCCAAGTTTCTCACTGATACGTTACTTACACCACAAGCCTTTGCAATCTCTATTTGTGTCTTTTTTTCATTGTGTATACACGTTGCTAAGTAAACTGCAGCTGCAACTAGCGACATGGGATTTTTTCCAGTTGAGAATCCCTTGTCTTCTGCACGCAATAACAGATCAAGGGCATGTCGTCTTGTGATTTCGTTTACTTTGATAATGCTACAGACTTTGGTTACAAACTCTACAGGATCAAACGGGTCAAGCCTGAGTTCAAGGCTTTTGACCATTGTCCTGTATGCAGTGGCAAGATCGCCTTTTCTTACATTTCCAGCTTTTGCAATGTCACGCAAAGTCCTCGGAGTACTAGTTTTTCGGCATGCTGCATACAGTGCAGCATAAAGTATTGAAGAGATTCCTCTGCCTCTAGTCAATTTCATGGCAACTGCTTTTCTGTAAATGTATGCAGTCTCCTCTACTACATTATCAGGAAGTGAGAGCTGTGACTTTATGGTATCAAGAAGTGTGAATGCCTGCCTTAGGTTAGAGTCGTTTCCTTTTGACTTGCTCCTGTTATCCCAGATTCGTAGTCTGTTGAAGGTATTTTTCATGTATCCAGAAAGCAAGTGACCTGCAGCATCTTTGTCTTGTAGCCCTATGGAAGTTGCAAGTCCCATATCGTGTACTGCAAGGCTTGATTTGGCTCCAGTTCTACTCTTGTCGTTAAACGATTCAACATCAAAGGAGCGTGATTCTGGTCCTATGCTATCTATCTTTTCTATCAGTACCAAGCCACAGCTTGCACAAAGAATTTCGCCAGTATTGTTATCAGTTACAAGAGGTCCCCTAGGACAAACTTTTAGCGTGCATTTGTCAAACATCTCATCTTGCAATGTGGGTACAATAGGTCGTGTTTGACTAATTAGTGATTTGCAAACAATACTAGGGTGATCTTGCAGTAGGTCTAGCTAATTTTACGTTCTATAAAAAACGTCTAGAACTTTTTACCACAAGGCATCAAGAGTACAAGACTTTTCCCACTTGCTTTAAATTAAGAACGAGGTTACTTTCAAAGAATGTCAGAAGATCTTGCCGGCATAATTGAAGAACTGATAAAATCTGGTAAGGGTGATACTGTAAGATTACAAAATATTCTGACCGCAATAAAAAATTCAGAGCCAGTATCATTTGAAGATCATCAATACATAGAAACCCTGACCCAACCCCAACCCAGTGAAGTTCCAAGCGATACAATGCAAGACGTGACAGAGAATGTATCAGAAATACCATCTACAAGCCCTGAAATTTCAGAGCCTGCAAAAAAATCTCGGAGTAAAAAATATGCTTCAATAGGAATTATTGCCGCAATCATAATTATTGCATATGTTGGACTGGATGTATATGCAGTAAACAATCTGCAATTTCGTCCACACCATGGCCAACAGACGGCAATCTCAGATACAGAGATTACCATACAGACAGATGCATGTAACCCATCTTACTTTCCTGCTACATTTACAACATATGAGATAGATGCATACTATAATTCAGATATCATAGAAAAGGCAACAGTTGGCGGTTCCACATTATCTCCAAAATCAGCTGCCACACTAGATGGCATATTTGCAATAAATAAACAAGCAGTAAATAAAATTGGACAGACAAATGCCACGTTTGATCCAACCAAAGCAACCATAACAACTACCGTAGGTGCACCAATCTTTGGATTTATTCCGTATTCAATAGACAAAAAGTATGATGCGTTAGACTTTCAGAATAGGATAAAAAATCCACCGCCAGGCACATTTGACTGCTTTCCATAAATGTAAGAATCCATCAACAGTTCATTTTCTGTAAATTAAAAATTGTATCGTAGATAACCAAAACCACAGATAAAGTCCTAAAGAAAAATAAAAGATTTCATTAAAAAACTGCTAGTGGCATGGAAAACCAGATGCATGTCTCATATCGTGAGTATATTCATGCAAGTATCCAACACCATTCATCTGGGCATATGCAGATTGTCCTTCAAACATACTAAATATTTGTCCTTGGTCAAAGCCCACTACAAAGTATCCCATTCCAAATATTGCAAGCAAAACTGCTGCAGCGATGATTGGAACTGCGTGCTGGGTCTTTGTGATCTGTGATGTGTTAACCATTTCTAATTTCGTCTCACCAGATGATTATTTAAACAATTGGATGGTTTATCCGACTTGGTGTCATGCTAAAATCTAATAATAGAATCTCAAGTTTTAAACAAATATGCATCAAGTGATACAGTTACTTTCCAAGGTAGCACAAAGACATGCACCAAGCAGGATGTTAAGTTTTGATCTGGTCCATGTCTTTAAAACAATGCAGATGATGTCAGACAAAAAGAAGGTAAGCAGATCATCACTTATGCAAGAACTCGGACTAGGAGAAGGCTCCATCAAAACTTTGGTAAAACACCTAAAAATGCATGGCCTTGTTGAAAATTCTAATGCAGGCATGTGGCTGACAAACAAGGGTGATACACTATACACAAAACTGCATGCCACAGTTCCAAGAGAGATGAATATTGCCAAGTGTTCAGTCGCTTTAGGAAAATTCAATCATGCCGTATTACTAAAAGACATGGCATGCAACATCAAGAGCGGAATTGAGCAACGCGATGCCGCAATAAAGGCAGGAGCAGTTGGCGCAACCACTCTAATCTGCAAAAATGAGAGACTCGTCTTGCCAAGAACTGGAGAGGATTTAATGCGAAATGACCAAAAGATACATTCTCTTATCATGAAGGAATTGTCACCTGAGCAAAATGACGTAATAATAATTGGAAGTTCGCAAAATAAAAAAATCGCCGAGATGGCTGCAAAAAGTGCAGCGTTATACACAATTGAAGATCACGAAAAACACTAGTTTTGAAAATATAATTTTAAATTAAAAATTCAGAGATTTGTACCAGTTCTTGTTTTTGACAATATCGTAACTGCAGTCACCAATCCAATTGACAAGACCATTATCAGACTGGATATATTTTCAAATTCTGGAATTACTGTAGTTCCAATTATTTCTACCTTGGAATCACCATTTACGATAGGAATGTCTAGTATTCTATACTCATAATCAGAGTTTCCCTCCTGAAATGATGTTATCTCATCATCGTTTACAAAGACAAGAAATGATTCATCAGAATCACTTGATTTTTTTGCATCAAGCAATAATCTTGGAATCTGTAGGTGTAACATACCAGAACTCTTGGTATCAATCTGTGCAACAAGAGAGATATCTTGAGGGTCAACAACTATGCTTTTGACTTGTCCACCAGTAATAGAATAGTTAACGTCAAAGTTTTGTCCACTGGAAAGATCTTTTACAATGAACACACCTGATGTCGGAATGCTTGTCTGTTCAAATTGGAAATGCACTGTTGCTGAAACATGCTTGAATCCATATTGTACAATTACAGAATAAGTACCCGGCATTCGCCATAATGGACCGTCAACTTTGATAGGTAGTGAAAATCTTCCATCTGATGCCACAAGTATCTGTTCCACATGAACCAGATTGTTATCAGGATCAAGCACCTGAATTGTTAGCGGTACGTTAGTCACAACGCTTTTGACTTCGCCTGATATAATCATGAAATCACCTCTGTTATACAGATCCTTGTCAATTTTTACAGTAATTTGTGCCTCTACTGGAGGTGACAAGGGTTCAGCACCAACAGGCGGAATAGCCAAGAAAGATGTTAATGCACTGACAAGTGTTACAAGACAATATACCAGTCCAAGTTTTATTTTTTGATTAATACAAAATTGCCTGATACCATAAGATAAAGTCATTTCTATCAATACATCCAGGAGTCAAAACCATATACATCTTGTCAGCTAAGCTTTGTTTATGAAAACTCAGCTATGATATTTAGTGAGCAATATATGTAATATCAAGAATTAGATCTTGAAAATAATTTGTGTAATGTCTTTTTTTGCGAGACATGTATACGATAATTTTCTCAGAGGGAAAACAGACATCCAAGTTACGCTCTCTGATTTTTATTTCAAAATTGTAAGATATAGATGAAAAATTCTAGTTTTGCTTGCGTTCTCTTTTTCTTTGCAGCATTCTCTGTTCTCCTTCTGCAAACCTTTTCTTGTCATCTTCTGTGATAATCAAAAGCGGAGGCACGTCTGTAGGCTTGCCAGTGTCATCTAGTGCAACAGATGTAACATATGCGGTATTTGTGAGTGTTCTTGTACCAGTAAACAGGTTCTCTGCTTCAACTCGTATCTCAATTTCCATTGAAGAACGTGAAACGTAATTGAGTCTGGCATTTAGTATGAGCGCATTTCCAACCATTACAGGTTTTAGGAAATTGACTCTGTCAATTGATGCAGTTACTGCATTTTGCTTGCAGTGTCTCTGGGCTACTAGGCCTGCTATCAAGTCAATCTGTCGTAATATTTCACCACCAAAGACATTTCCTGCAGGGTTTGCGTCAGATGGAAACATTCTCACAGTCATCTCTGCGCGTGATTCTTCTGCACTCTTTGGTTTTAGAGACATTATATTGCAATAAATCAAGTC
>JAKEIJ010000122.1 GCA_022545805.1 Nitrosotalea sp.
GACAGCGACTTGGAAGACTAGACAAGAACAAATCTATTCTAGGATATTCTGCAATTTTAAATCCAAGTCTAGTATCAGAAAAAGTCAATAGAACAATACTTTTAAAATTCAAATTTTCAAAAAACATTTCAGATGGAATCGACAGGCTTACAAGATATCTAAACGAGTCTCCCTTTTGTATTTATTCAGCAAGACTGAGTGGAGATTTGGACTGGATCTGCCATTTTGTTTTCTCTTCAATTGAACAATACGATCTTGAAACAAACAACTTTCTAAATAGATTTTCAGATGTGATAGCAGACTTCCGCTCCTATGAATCCAAGGCAACAAAATCTTCGCCATATGTCTTGTTTGATGAATACGCAACCAATGAAAAAAAGCTACAGGTGTATACCATATTAAATGCCATCAAAAAGCATGACAACCTAAATGATAGGCTCCAGTCCATAGTAGAAAATCTTGTGAAATATTTTAATGCCAAATTTGCTCGAATTTGGTTTTATGACAAGAAATCAAAGACGCTAATTCTAAAGTATAGTGCAGGTAAGTACAAAAACATAGACGGGGAGTTCTCAAGAGTATCTCTGAACTCTCTAAAAATTGGGACGATTGTAAAAACAAAGAAACCCGTGGTCTCAAATGATGTGTCCCATGATCCCAGAATAAAATATCACGACTGGGCAAAAAAGGAGAAACTCAAGTCTTTTGCAGGATATCCAATATTGTACAAGAGAGAGGTTGTAGCAGTTTTGGCCATTTTCAGTGAGAAATCTCTCACGCCAAGCGATTTTGAGATTCTAGGCATATTCTCAGACCAGCTCTCAAAGGAGCTTTCAGGCTTTTTCGAGGCAAAGGACTTTCTTCTCATCTGAGCAAATCATTTCCCAGAGCATCCACTAGATACATTTCAATTTATTAAATCATTTCAGACCAAGCAAAACCTGTTGGAGTCTGAACTTATAGAAATAACCGAGGGTAGCACAAAGCTGCTTGTACCAAAGGAATCATTATCAGAAGATGTTCCACCAAAGGAACCTGCTTTTTTCAATCCACGTGCAAGGGTTAGCAGAGATTTTTCAATAATAGCATATGCTGCATTTCTTAAAAACTTCAAGGGTCCAAAGATCTTTTTGGATTCTCTTGCAGGAATTGGTGCAAGAAGCATAAGGGTTGCAAATGAAATAAAATCAATAGAAAAAGTAATTGTAAATGATGTAAACCAACAAGCTTTGGAAATTGGAAAAAGCATTGCAAAGTTAAATCAAGTTACAAATTGCGAGTTTTCTGAAAATGAAGCATGTAGGTTTCTTAGTCTTCACTCTACAAGAGACGGACGCGGTGCAATCATAGATGTAGATCCATTTGGCTCACCTTCTAGATATCTTGATTGTGCAATAAGAGCCACTTTTCATGGAGGACTCTTATCAGTAACTGCTACTGACATGACTGTATTACATGGAATATTTCCAGAGGCATGCCAACGCAAGTATTATGGAACTCCTGTTAGAACAATATATGGAAACGAGATAGCATTACGATTGATCATGGGATGTATGAACATGGTTGCAGGTCGAATGGACATCATGATACATCCATTATTTGTGCAACACAGCATGCATTACTACAAGGCATATGCCAAGATACTTGTTAGAACAAACACCAAAGATTGTATGGGATACATCCTTCATTGTGACAACTGCGGAAACAGAAAAGCAGTACGTGAGGTAAAACCTACATGTGATATTTGCAATTCACAAGCAAAACTTGCAGGCCCACTTTGGATAGAAAACCTTCATGACAAAGATTTTGTTAATTCCATGATATCAAAGGAAAAGGACTTGATAGTTGACAAGTCTTGTATCGTATTTCTGGACAAGTGCAAAGAAGAGATGGGCATGCCACCAGCATATTTTACCCTGGATGAGATTGGACACAGAAAACAATCTGCACCACCATCTCTTGTAAAAATAATAGAAAAGCTCAAAGAAACAGGGTATAGAGCTACCAGAACAAGCATGAATCCAACTGGATTCAAGACAGATGCCACTATAACCGAGATCTTGTCACTAGTTTAATTTCCAAGATAGCCCAGGCAGATATAGTACAGTTCACTGCTTGACTTTCTGCTTGCCTGAGGTTTTCTTAATTGTACTTTGGCAAATTTCTTTCTAATGTAATCTCGAAACTCAATCGAATATTGTCCATCAAAGACTTTGAACAGTGCATTGCCTTTTTTTGCCAGCACTTGATCCATTATCCTGCTTGCAGCATAGTTTAGTGAAATTTGTCTTGCGTGGTCTACATCCCACATTCCGGTCACAGTCGGTGACAGATCACATATCACTGCTTTTATCTTACCACCAAAGTATTCAAAGATCTGTTCTACAATTGATTCGTCTTCAATGTCTCCTCTAATGAAATGGACTTCAGGAATTTCTTCAACAAATGATTTGTCAATGCCCATCACTTGTCCCTTGTTTCCTGCAAGTTCATGTGCAACCTGACTCCATCCTCCAGGGGAACAACCAAGATCCAAGACGGAAAATCCGGGACCAATTATTCTGTATGAGGTGTTTAGTTCTTTTAGTTTGTATGCTGCTCTACTTCGGTATCCTTCCTTGTGTGCTAATCGCCTATACAAGTCACGCCTTGCATCGATTAATTTCATTTCTTTGCCTTCTTTGTAGAAAGTTCAGTCAGCACCCATTGTTCAATCAAAGGACAAGTCCTTGGACTAATTTCTCCTTCAAGAGTACATTTTGATTCAACAGGACATATCAAACAAGGAGCAGACTCTATTGACTGTGTTGTTACAGGCACATGTGCAATCTTTAGTTTGTAAGTCCAACGTCCGTTTTCAAGAATTTTTTCTCTTTTTACCAAGTGTTGTCTTTCAAGCTTTAGTGCAAGTCTTGAGCCATCCCTGCTTGAGAGTTTAAGTTTTTTCCAAAGTTCACTTTGGAACATGCCATTGTCACCACGTTTTGCAACCAAGCCCAAAACAGTTGTTTTTAGCTTTTCCATATCAAGTCCCTCTATCTGAAAGTTTTCAATCTCTTTTTCATCAATCTGCTCTAGTTCTTCTTCTGAGAGCTCGGCATCCTTTTTCTTGTCGTTTTTAGATTTTTTCTTGTCAATCTTGTCAGATTCTGTTTTTTTAGTAATCTTTGGTGATTCCTTTTTCTTTTCTGTCTTGACTAGACTCTTTTTGTCTTCAGCCTTTTTGGTCGGTTTTTTTTCTTTTTTAGCCATAATTAATCACTAATAACTAGAAGTTACTCTGTTATTACAGACACTCGTGCAATATAATAACATATAATTTTCTTATTGTACCCTAATGTAGGCCATTACATTGATGCTGTTTTGGTTGGTCTTGTCTTTCATTTCTGCCACAATCTGGTATATACCTGGTGTGTCGATCATAGGAGAAAATGTATCCTGGATTGGCATAACGGCGCTGGTTTGTGCAAAGCATTGTGTGAAATAGGCATGTTGAACAATTACTTGCTTTGGAGATGTGTTTGGATTGTATATTGTCAAGTACAAGTCACCACAATCAAACGAAGTGTTGTTTACCATTACGCTAAAGTTCAATGGTGTTGATACTGTATAATTGCTGACAAGATTTAGCAATCTTATTTGTGCATTTCCTTCTTGTTGTCCAATGTGTGGTGCAAAGTTGAATTGCCACATGTTTAATTGTCTATTTGGTTGTCCCAAAACATCAGATAATACATATCCTCCAAAGATCAATGACACAATTACAGGAAAGACAAAAACGAGATAAGCAATTTTTTTTACTGCCAATTATAGTATAAGCGCTCTAGTTCCCATATATCTATTTGGTCGAAAAAGATCCAAGTAACAAATTTGACGAATAAGTTAAATCACAGCCAAGCCAATAGCCGCTAGATGCGACTTAGAAAATTTAGAGTTCAAGGTTATCGTTGCATTCATGATTCTGGTGAAATCAAAGTAGGAGACCTTGCAGCATTTGTCGGAAGAAATGAAAGTGGTAAGACCACAATTCTAGAAGCCCTTACTTTACTTAACAAGGATACAAAACTTTCTGAATTAGATCTGTGTGACGAAATGACTGAAGAGCTCAAGTCAGAGGTAAGACTAGCAGAAGGAGAGTTTGTGCTAAGTGAGAAAGAGACCGGACTAATTCGAGAAAAATTTCCAAATCTACAAGACATAAAAAAAATGAAGATCTTCAGGACAAATAAGAATCCCAGAGTACAATATGACTTTGGAGACGTAAAAATTAGTGGCGAGGCAAGCAAGAGACTCAACTCTTGGGAAAACTTTGTGGACAGGATCAAGTCATTTGTGGACGAGATGCCAAACGCCATACGAATCAGGGTTGATACCAAGTTTCTAAGTGCCCCACCACCACGAACTAGAGAGGTCTTTATGGATATGATGGCAGAATTTAACAATAACATTTACCTGATTGCATCACAGGAACCATCTATAATTTCAGGATGGAAAGACATCTACCAAGATTTAGAGAACATATTTGATAACATGCTAATAGGAACAAACGAACGTTCCGCTCTTGATAATTTCATCGAAGACAAGTTACATCCTCGATTTGTGTACTTTTCAGATTACAAAAAAATACTTGGAAATATTGATCTTGAGGAATTTGTCAGAGAAACAAAAGGAATTAGAGCAAAGGGACTAGAATATGTTGAAGAGTTTGACAAGGCAGAGACTGTAAACAATTTATTTTATCTAGCAGAGCTTGATGCCCAAAAACTCGAAGAGGTACAAAACAGCCCATCTAGATTGATAAAACTATTACACACTTCAAGCCGAAGACTCAGTGAGAGACTCAACCCTGCATGGAAGGGAGACCCCATACATGTAGAGCTGAGATGGAACCCAGGAAATGTTTTGAGTGTGGTCATATCAGATGTACACAAGGATGGTACTGTTACAAACACAGGACTGCTCAATAGAAGAGCTGAAGGATTCAAGTGGACTTTCTCATTTATTGTAAACTTTGCAGCTGAGACACAAAAGGCAGAATTGAAAGAAGCAATACTGTTACTTGATGAGCCAGCAAGAAACTTACATCCTGCACAGCAGAGAGGAATATCAGATCTGCTCAAAGGTCTTGCAGGTTCCAACCAGATACTTTACGCAACCCACTCTCCGTTTATGATATTTGATTACACTCAAGGAAACTTGTTAGTAGTAGAGCTTGACAAGAGAAGACACCTAAGTAAGATCTATTATGATTACTGGAATGCAGATGATCAGACCCTTATTCCAATATTGTACGGTCTGTCAAGAGGTCTTGTTGAATCCATAGTGGACAAACAGATTGGTTACAATTCAAGGCCTGTGATAATAGTCGAAACCATGTCTGATTGCATGTATCTTAATGCATTTGATAGATTCTTGAAAGATCCAAATCTTTCCATGAATCCACTTAACATAGTTCCAGCATACAACAAAAATTCAGTCCTGTCACTTGCCATATTTTACAAAAATCATGGATATGATACTTTTATCCTA
>JAKEIJ010000123.1 GCA_022545805.1 Nitrosotalea sp.
ATCAGTTGTCATGATATCAACAAGTTTTGTAACCTCTTTTTTGGATTCAGAGATACAATTCTTACAGCCAACAGATACAGTATCAAACTTTGTCGAGCCACAATTGGCACACTGCGATTGGAATTCAGTGGCATGGTTGTTGCAAGAGCTGCACTTGAATACAGTGTGATCTTTCCTGCATGGAAGTGCCAAGTCCTTTGCATCGATATCAAATATCAAATCAGCACCCTTCCAGTCTTTTTCAGACATGGGAAGGTTTGGAAATGTATAGTATGCATTGGAACAGTATACATCGGATGGAATCTCTCTCATTAACAACAGATGAAGTTCCTTGTCGTTTTTTACAACCAAGTGCCTGGTCATTCCAGAGTTGAACTTTTGATATCCAAACTCTCGTTCTGTAGCACGTTGAGGTACATGCAGCAAGTCAAAGCGATTAAAATAATATTCCTTGAATGCAGATTCTACTAATAGCACATCTTTTTCAATCATGGACTCTTCCTCTTTTTGCCAAACTGTACAGGATTTATTATTCCATCACAGTCAGGTGTGGCAAAACAAAGACTTTCACTTCGGAGTTTTTCACATGACGGGCATTGGTATTTTGTTCCGCTTCCAGACGAGCCTGAGATGTGCTCTAGTTGGTATTTTGTAGTTCTCTCGTTGTAATCTGGAGCATTCTTGAACAAGGGAGCAATCTGGTCAACTGTCTGGCCCTTTGATAAAAGATAGGTAGCAAGCAAAAATCTTCCAGAGTGTGGTAGGTTCTCTCCTTTTTCTAAAACTTCGATTCCGTGTTTTACACATGGAGGATATTCAGATGAAACATATGTTGTGTCAGAAAACTTTTTGGCAAGTGTGACCAAGTCCTCCACTCTGCTTTTGAAGCTTTGCGGAATGAAGTCAACGCTTCCTGACAGGATCTTTCCATTGATGTACTCGCCAAGCTCTGCACGTATCAGTCTGACTGTTTCATGCGCACTAAGATAAACAAGTCCATTTGTAACTCTTCGGTTTACAAGCTTCCATTCCTTTTCATGAAAATGCACAGCCCTCTGTAAATAATCAGGCACCTTGATGACAAACTCTTCATTGTCAATTGATACATTAACTGAAAATAGATCCTGGATTATTTTTAATGGAAGTTCCAGGTTTTTTTTGTCTCTGCTCACCCACAAGTCTTGCTGTAGGTATCTTTCAGCTCTTCGCGATTCTGCAAGTGAGAATCTTCGGATCAATGTAGCAATGCCTGCGGATTTTAACAAAATTATTGCCACCAAAAATGAGAGCAGTTCAGAATCATTATCTAACGCTTCAAGATCAGAGCCATAGATCTGTCCAGATGAGGCAACTACAATTCTCCCATATGCCTTTTCAACAATTGGTTGCCAGTCTGAATGCCCAAGCTGCTCAAGACTCAGTCCAGTATTTCGCAGGTACTCTCCTGCCTCTGTAAGGAAAGGATATTTTGCTAGATCCTTTACTCCAATCTTTAGCATGTCTTCTTTGTCTTTTCTAACCTTAAAAATTTGATTATGGTACCAACATGATAAAACTCAAGATTATTCTCCCTCGAGTTTAAATTATGCCCAAGTAAATCAGTGACATGCAGGTTGGATTACATGTATCCATCGCAGGCTCGATAGACAGGGCTGTTGATAATGCAGTAGCAACAGAATGTTCAGCATTTCAGATCTTTACTCGCAATCCACGAGGATGGGCTGCAAAGCCACTAACAAGTAGTGATGCAACAAATTTCAAAGAAAAACTTGCCAAGACAAAGATTGACAGGTTTGCAACAGTAGCACACATGCCGTATTTACCAAATCTTTCTTCTCCAGAGGATGATCCATTTGCAAGATCGCTTGATTCCCTAATAGACGAAGCAAAAAGATGCAGCAAGCTAGGAATTCCATATCTTGTTGCACATCTTGGAAGCCACAAGGGAAAAGGAGACGAGAAAGGAATAGAGATGTTGGTCAAGGCATTTACAAAGGCTGCAAAAGATACTTCAGATGATGTAATGATTCTTTTAGAAAATACTGCAGGCCAAAAAAATAGTGTCGGCTCTGATCTTGACCAGCTAGGTTCCATCTTGTCTCAGCTAAAACCTGCAAAAAGATTTGGAATATGCTTTGATACTTGCCATGGTTTTGCAACAGGCTATGACATGAGTACAGAAAAAGGCGCAGCTGCGACACTTGAAAAACTAGACAAGGCAATCGGATTTGAGCATCTCAAAATTTTACACCTCAATGACTCCAAAGGAGAATTAGGAAGCAACCTAGATAGACACGAACATATTGGACTAGGACATATCGGAGAAAAAGGTCTAGGATATATCATAAAGGCAATAAATCGCAAAAAAATTCCAATTATTTTAGAGACCCCGATTGATGAAAGGCGTGACGATGTTGGGAACTTGAAAAAGGTAAAAGAGTTAGCACAGAGGATTTGATGATACCATGAATTACGATCAAATAATACAGCTTGCATTGGAGCGCGGATTTTATTTTCCAAGCTGTGAAATTTACTCTGATGCACATGCAGGATTTTGGGAGTATGGCCCAACCGGTGTCAGCCTGAAGAACAAGTTTATCGAACTGTGGAGAAGAGAACTTGTGCGAAGGGACAGGATGTGGGAGATTGACGGTTCTCAAATAATGTCAGAGAGTGTATTTGTAGCATCAGGCCACTTGGCAAGTTTTGCTGATCCAATTGCAACATGTACAAAATGCAAATCAATCTTCAGAGCTGATAAAATGATAGAAGAAATTACATCCATAACAGTTCCAGAGAGTGCAGACCTGGCAGAGTTTGACAAAGTCATACAAGAAAAAAATATCAAGTGTCCAAAATGCAAGGGAGATTTGGACAGCATAAAAAAATTCAACATGATGTTTAAAGTTGGAATAGGTGCACAGGG
>JAKEIJ010000124.1 GCA_022545805.1 Nitrosotalea sp.
CACCCAATCACTATTACCATTATTAAAAAAATCACGTCCATCAAACCTATTGGTCTATGGCAAGCCAGGGACAGGGAAAACCCTGGTGGTCAAGAAGGTTCTTGGTAAGATACAAGAACGGGTAAAGGACAATTCATTTCCGATCCAATTACTATACGCCAATGCAAAAGAAGAGACCACTCTCTACGGGTTGTTAGTAAAATTGGGAAGGCAGTTGGGCCTTACATCACAAAAGGAACTGCCCTCAACCGGACTTTCAATCAGTGAAGTGTTCAATCGTATTATTTCTGTAATTGAGAAAAATGGACTGAACACGGTATTTGTGATAGATGAGATAGATTATCTTGTAGAACTTGTCTCAAAATCAGGCAAGGATGTATTCTATTCATTAACTAGAGCAAATGAGAGGCTCAAAAAAGGCACACTGACCCTGATAGGAATCTCAAACGACCTTACATTCAAGGAGAGGCTAGATCCTAGGGTCCTAAGCAGCCTAAGTGAGGAAGAGGTCATCTTTACCAATTATACCGTAGGACAAATCAAAGAAATTCTGGAAGAGCGCATCAAGGTAGCATTTGTGCCAAAAACTGTAGGGTCTGCAGCAGTAAACCTCTGCTCTGCCATGTCTGGCCAAGAACATGGGGATGCGAGAAGGGCAATAGACCTGTTAAGGGTGGCAGGCGAGATTGCCGAGCGCGAGCAGTCTGATACTGTAAATGAGGAGCACATTAGAAGGGCTTCTCTGAAGATGGAAGAAGACAAGGAAACAACCGCACTAAACTCGTATCCATTACATGAGAAACTGCTCATACTTGCTGTAATGAAAGCAAGTGGAAATACGACTGGTGAGATATACCAATCATACAAGAACCTCTGTAAAATTACAAGACAGAAAGAACTCACCCAACGCAGAATTACACAAATGCTAAGCGAGATTGAAATGACCGGATTAATCACAGGAAAAATTATTCATCAAGGCATGCATGGAAGGACCAAGAAATTTAGTCTTACACTAAATGCTGATACTGTGAAAAAAGCATTCAAGGAAGATCTGACCTTGGAAGATCTCTTGTAATTTTAATCAGAATTTTCCGTAAAGTCTTTTGTAAAAACCTTCATTGTTGCAAGGTTTACGATGATAGCTATTCCGGGTGTAGGGCTGATTCCAACACTAGCTTGGAATGGAGTCTGGCTTTGCCATGCGCCAGAGTTTACAATTAATGTTCCCTTGTACATATCAAGTTCAACAACATGTATGTGACCGGAATGAAAGATATCTGGAACTTCATTAATTACCATCATGTCTTCTAACTCTGGTGCAATCGGCGTTCTCTTACCATAAATTGGGCTCAGGTGCCTGGTTTTTAGCAAAACCCTCATGGCCTTTGCAGGCTGGGCATAGCTTAGTCCAGGAGTACTACCTACCACATCATCAAGGCTTTGGCCGTGAAACATCAGTATCTTTACTCCATTTAGCTCAAGCATAGATGGGTTGCCCACCATGAAAAAATTCTCTCTGTTCCAGAGGTGCATGTTGTGTTTTTCTGGAATTGCTGGCTGGGGCAAAGCTCGTCTTCCTGGGTCATGATTTCCTGGAATGATAAAGACCTTGATGTGTTTTGGAATCTTGTCTAAAAGTTCTGCAGCCTTTGCCATCTGCTCATTTACATCTAAAAGTAAGAGCTCCTTGTCTTGGTTTGGGAAGATACCAATACCGTCAATGATGTCTCCACCCACAAGTACAAACCTAACCTTTCGTGCTATTGGATCAGGGCTTGAAAGCCAAGAAACAAACCCTGTAAACTCTTTTTCCATAAAGAATTTACTTCCTACGTGCAAGTCAGAGATGAAGACAGCATAGGTCTCAGTCTTTGAGCGATTTGCTATATGATCAGGTATGTCTGGCACAAGAATTTCTTTGACAAAAAATCCTCCGTTCTTTCCACTTGCAATTGATACCATGACAAACTGATCAATCTGCAGTGAATTTGCGGTTTCCTGAATCTCTTTATTGAAGATCAAAAGCTCAATTGATCCTGTGGGATCATCTATCACTATTTTTGTAACGTCTCTTTCAATTCTTCTGTCCATGAGCAGGCCTGCAATGTAGGTATCCTCCTCGAGTTTGCCGTTTGTCACGTTTGAGACGGGGGTTAGTTTCTTTGACTGTGAACGTTGCTGCATGATTTTAAGCAGTTTTGAGTATCTGTCTTTGAATAACGCCTGAAAACCCTCAATTCCTTCAGCAGAAGTGACTTTTTTCGTAGGATCAAACAAAATTGTATGGTTATTTTCAATTCTGTCATCTATCTCCGACTCTACAAACATCTTGAGGTCACTTTGATTAATCAGGAACAAATTTTGTTTAGATTTTTCTCGAACAACTTGCTTGATGATATTTTGAAGCTCCTTTACGTCAATTTTTTCTAATATCTTAAACGCATCAGGATGAATCTGAAATCCTTTACTTAGTGCATAAGTTATGGCCGAGGAAACTTCTTCTTTCAACAAGGTCTCATAATACGACTTTTAATTAAATCTGATCCAACAACCAATACCTCAAATATAGTTCTAGTAAAATTGGATCATTGTTTAGAAAACGAAGAGTTCTAGTTTTTATTATTTTCATAGGAATTTTTTCCGTATCTTATTTAATTGGAACTGAAAGTAAATTATCTGACGAGGAATCGCAATCATTTCTCAAAGAATTCCAAAAAGCAGTTGAGGGGATTGATGCCATAGGAATTTTTGAACACAATGCATCAGTTGCACTGCCCATGTTTATTCCAGGTTTTGGGCTGGCTTGGGGTGCATTTGCAGCTTGGTCAACAGGTCTTGCATTTGGGGCATTGGTTTCAACAACTCCTGCACTTGCAAAGGTTCCGCCACTGGCGTTACTTTACCTGTCTCCTTTTGGTCTGATGGAGCTTGCGGCTTATTCAATAGGAATGTCAAGAAGCTTTTTGTTGATAATTACAATCATACGAAAAAAACCTCTACAATCTGAGATGCGCCAAACTATCATAGAGATAGGAATTGTTGTAGCACTACTACTAGCTGGAGGATTCATAGAATATTACATGATTCAACATTTTGGATCAAGTGTGGTTAACGCAAAATCTACTTTGTAAAGAAAATTAACTGGGAATTGCCTAATTGTTGGATAAATTATACCTAGTAATTAAATATGCAATAAGGAGTTGGGTAATCTAGTGAAATACGTATTACTGTTTCTAATGGTAATTGCAGGACTTGCAGCTACGACATTGTATTTGCCTAATGCCTATTCTGATCTCTCAACCAACGGAAAATACCTGATTGATGCCTCAGGATATCTTTCAGGAAATAAAGCAATATTTGATTCAAGTATTGCTCTACAGATTACTGCAGGATCAAATAGCGGAGGTACTATGCAAGCAACACTTGACAATGGTCTTGTTACAATAGCAAATACTCACTATCTTAATTCTGGTGTGTGGCAAGTCTCAATCTTGCGAGACAGCAAGTATTTTGTCATCCAAGGCGATGCACAGGATCAAAATGGAAACATAATTCATCTCAATTTGTTTGGAAGAATAGTTGACAGTAACCAAGAGGGTTCTGTCTTTAGCATATCTGGTAAAATAACAGGTGCTGAGACTTTAAAAGTAAGCTACAGTGCCAAAGTGATATCAGCCAATACTGTAACCACACAACCAATTCAAACACCAACTCCTACAAATACGCCTACGCCATCATCAACTGTTAACATCAGCATAGTATACGGCGGATATGATATCAATAACCAAGTTCATTACTCTCCATCAAATGTTCAGGTAGCTAGTGGTACCACAATAGTTTGGACCAACAATGACTCTGTCCCACATAGAATAATGAGCGGTCTTGCAAAAGCAACTACTACCAACCAATCAACTTCAATCTTTACTTCCGATGGTAAGATAGACAGTGGTGTTATCGCTCCAGGCCAATCATTCCAGTTTACAATAACCAATTTTGATACAAGTCAATCATTAGATCCTAAAACCGCAGCACGTTATGGTATTCCAGCAAATGATACCGCAGGTGCAATTACCTTCTTTGATCCTAATTACCAATTCATGGTAGGAATAATTGCCCCACTTGCTCAACAAGTCACACAAGGAAGTGCACAACTTAGCATAATCCCAGGGGCATCAAATCTTGCCAATGGACAATACCTCTCATCAACATCGCTTCAAATCACACCTGGAACTACCGTAACTATCATCAACAATGATTCTGTTCCACATAGGCTGTTGAGCGGTCAAATAATTACCACGACCCAAGGAGGTTCTACAGGGTCTGCTCCGCCAAAGGTGCCTCAATTTACTTCAGATGGAAGAATTGACAGTGGTGTTATCGCTCCAGGCCAGCATTATCAACTCACAATTAGTTATACTGGTTCCACACAATTTTACGATCCTTCGTTTACGTGGATAAATGGAATTATTCTTTCATCAGCTCCGCCCACAAGCCAAGCTGCTCCAATTAAAATAAGTATAAACCCAGGATCATCATCTCCAAAAGGAACAGCAACTGCACAAACGTATAATCAATACAACACATACTATACGCCAGATACAATACAGATAGTTCCTGGCACTCCAATAATTTGGACAAACAATGATTCCATAGCACACACAATTTACAGTGGTGTCAGCACACAAAGACCTGATAATCCATTTACTCCTGATGGAAAGATATCAAGTAACAAAATTGCCCCAGGACAATCATTTACTGTTGTGGTAAACGATACTGGAATTATCAGATTCTACGATCCGCAATACACTTGGATGAATGGCTTGATAATTTCAATGCCGCCAACTTCATCGTATTCAATTGGTGCAGCATCCCACAATCCAGGACTGCACTAAATTATTTGAAATTAATGTAAGACTCTAGCTTGGTCTGATCAAAAACCATTACAGAAAGATCAGAGAATTCTTTTCCTTCTAGATCTTTTACCTTTCCGATAAAATGCGTCTCTTTCTCAGTAGTTAAAAATTCAAAGACGTGTACCTTTATCTTTGAAGTATCAAAACCGTGTTCTCTCAAGTATATCGCTATCTCAGATTGCATAAAGTGCTTTGAGGGCTCTTTTGGCCAGGGTCTTGGTACAAGTATTACACTGAATCCATCAATGAGTGCCTTTTGAAGCTCAAGTTTCTTTTCCTCTATGCTTGTAGAAATGTGCATAGTGATGACTTTGCTTTTGTCTGTGGGTACTCTTGCCTTTGATGCTGCAACTTGTGTAGAACTAATTCCTGAAACAATCTGTACATCTCCAAATATCTCAATTAGTCTGTCCACCACTTCAGATTCTGAGAAGTTTACATCTCCTGTAAATGGAATGACACACGTCTTGTTTCCTAGTGTCTTTGAGACTTTTTGATATGCGTCCTCCTGGTCTTTCATGGTGATTTCATGTATCTCTTTATTTTTCAAGAGAGCTTCTATCGTTTTGAGTGTGTATTTGTATCCGATAACAATATCGGAATTTAGCACTATTTCCTTTACTATTTCAGTTACATATTTTGGTGATCCTGGTCCTACACCAACGGCATAGACTTTTCCCATAAATGCCGTTTTGTAATGTTCAATATATTTCACTGATGTAAAATTCTGTTTTACCAGACATCATCTACTTCGTCAAGTTCTTTGAATTCCTCGATTGGCTTCTCGCGCATCACTTTCAATCTAGCAATATCTCTATCAAAGAACAGATCTATTGTCCAGTCAAGAAAAATTCTTACTTTTTTGTCCAAACGTGGTATCTTTGAGAGATAGATTGTTCTCCAAAGCAGCCAGGCAAAAAGTCCATGTAAATGAATCCCAAATATGCTTGCAATTGCACTTCGTTTTCCTATGACTGCCATTTGGCCCCTTGGTGTATAGACAAATTTTTCCTTCGGCTGATTTGTGATTATGGCATGAATATTTTTTGCAACAATTTTTGCTTCTGACTCTGCATTTTGTGCTGTTGGTGGAAGGGGTCTATTTGTTTTGGAATCAATAATATAACAACAATCTCCTACTGCAAAAACTTCAGGAAAATCACTGGCTTGGAGAAATTCATCTACTACAATTCCACCTCTGTTTGTTTTGAAGACAGATTTTTTTATGATATCTACCGGTGTAACACCTGCAGTCCATACCAAAGTTCTTGTCTGTATTGCATTTACTGAAAATTGATCACTAGGATCTTTTGTAGACGGAGTTGCATCCTCAATTAGAACCTCGTCGCCTGAAAAGCTAGATAGTTTTGTACTTACCTTAACTTCAATTCCACGTTGATGAAGTTTCTCCAATGCAAATTTTGCAAGCTTTTCATTAAAACCTGGAAGTATAGCACCAAGTGCCTCCAGAACAATGACTCTGATGTCGGTCTTTTCAATATTAGGATAATATTTTCTAGCATCATGCAACAAGTCCATCAACTCTCCTGCAGTTTCTATACCTGCAAATCCTCCACCAACAATTACAAAAGTAAGCAAGCTTTTCTTGAGGACTGAATTGATTTCATTGTCTGCCTGCTCAAGCATGTCTATTGCCCTGTTTCGCAGTACAACTGCATCATTGAGAGTCTTCATCGAATAAGCTAATTTTGCCAACTGGTCCATTCCAAAGAAATTTGTCTGACTACCAAGGGCCAGAACCAAATAATCATAATGTAATAAGATTCCGCGTTTTTCTTTTGTACCGCTAAGAGTTACTGTTTTTCCATGGGGGTCAATGGTTTTGACTTCGGCCTCGTAAAACTTGGTCCTTTTCAGCAGTGTTCTAACTGGAATTACAATATGTCTTGTTTCAATAGTTCCTGAAGCTACCTGAGGCAACATTGGTGTAAACAAGAAAAAGTTATCCCCGCTTACCAGGGTAATTTGTACATCATTTTCATTTGGAAAATAGGATTCTAGTTTCCTGACACATTCTATACCTGCAAATCCCCCGCCTAAAACAAGAATCCTTTTGATTTCAGACATTATTGATCTAATGTTATAGGCTGAGATAAAAAAGGGTAGTAATGATTCTCACGAGTATACAGCTTAACATTTGTGCGAAAGGTAAAATATGCTGTTTTATGAAACTTAGTATATGAAGAAAGAATACATTGTTGTACGAATAGACGCATCACCAGATGGAGCTCCATATGTGGTAGTCTCACTTTCTACATCCAAAGA
Source organism: Nitrosotalea sp. (assembly GCA_022545805.1). Lineage (GTDB taxonomy): Archaea > Thermoproteota > Nitrososphaeria > Nitrososphaerales > Nitrosopumilaceae > Nitrosotalea. The sequence continues at coordinate 7,200 of JAKEIJ010000124.1, forward strand.
TTTTAGAGAACAAAGCACACCAATGTCCCCGTTTGGCGCTGGAGGAGTTATGGGTTTTACAAACATGGATGACATGATGAAAAATCTCAACAAAATGCTCTCTGGAGGTATGGGTCAAGCAGGTTCTACAACCTCAATCAAGCTTGATATGCACGAATACAAGGAACTAAATCTTGCAGTAGGAGACAAGGTCTACCTAGAAATGTCAAAAGCAGAGGCTACTGGCGTTTAAAAAATATTAACGCGAAATTTCTCTTCTTAGAATTTGATATGCTCTTGCAGCATCTTTTTCATACAATACTGCCACTATGTGATCCTGTCCGAAAAACGCATTAAAGAGCTCGATTCCATTATCATGTAGAATCTCAGACACGTAAGAAACTACGTCAGAGCTGCGTTCTGAATCGGGAATGTGTATTGTTATTTTTGCCAATCCATCTTGAAAGAAATTCCTATGTGATGAAAATGATTCTACAATTTTTCTTACATCGCTAATGTCCTCAGTCAAGAATCTAAAAGAATTGGTAGAACGGAAAAATTCGTAATCTGGATCGATCTTCATGAATCTATCCATCAGAGCAACAATGTCTGTCATGTCAAAACCATCTGTGGAAAATTTTATGTCTACAATTCCATCAGTCAGGGAAAGTCTTGCATTTTTAAGTACTGTTTCATTTTGCATGTCGTCTTTTTTTTCAAAAGAGTCTGCATACCTTTTGATTGCAACTACAATTGTATTGGGATTTACAGGACCTCCAACTAGGGACTCTACTTCCGTTTGAAGTTTTAATGCAAGTGATGTATAATTAATCAAGCCCATTTTGATGCAGTCGTAAATGGCTCTATTTTTTGTAATTATCTCTCTGATTGCATCAGGTACCGAAAGGCTTGGGGTTTGCATGGGAGTAAGTTATATTGGTAATTATATTAATTTATGTAATAGAATAATCCATTATTTCATAATACTTATATAATGTCATACCTATTACATAGTATGCATAACTATGACATGGATGAATGGGACGAGTTTGACCATATCTTCCAAAAAATGATGCGACCTTTCAAGGGACTAGACGAAATTTGGAATAACATAACCAGCTCTGAGAATGCACAGACATTTGGTCCTTACTTCTATGGGTATACCATGACAGTAGGACCTGATGGAAAACCTGTGGTAAAAGAATATGGAAATGTACAACCTGGTCTTCTCCAAAAATCAGAGACAAGAGAACCATTCATAGACGTTATCGTAGATAACAAAGAAAAGGTTCTCAAAATTGTTGCTGAAATGCCAGGAGTAGAAAAGAAAGACATCAAGATCGAAGTAGTAGGAAAATCTGTAAATCTTGATGCAGAAAATGGTGATAAAAAATACCATACCAGAGTCCCAATAAAACAAAAGGTTGACGAAGATTCTGCCAAAGCAACTTATTCAAACGGAATCTTGGAAGTAAAGTTCAATCTCAAAGAAGAAGATCGACCGCAAGGAAAGAAGGTGCAGGTCGAATAACTTTATTTTTTATGGTGATAAAATTATGAGCGAAATTACATTAAAAATTGCAGAGGCAGCACAACGACATGTTGGCAAAGGAATAGCAGTACTAGATCCAAAAGTTGTTGAAGAGAATGGCTGGGAGACTGGCCAAATTCTTGAGCTAGTTGGAAACAGGAAAAGCCATGTAAAACTCTGGTCGGGTTCTACACCAGATTATGGAACTGGAATGATCAAGATAGATGGAATTACTCGACACAACATTGGTGCTGGAATTGGAGAAAAAATCATAATAAAAAAAGTAGATGCGCTAGAAGCAGAACAGGTAACCCTCTCACCTATTGAAAAGCTAGCTGAGGAGGGACTTCAAGAATACATGCAAGCATACTACATGGGTCATGTGTTAACCACTGGTGATACATTAATCGTAACTACACAAATGGGCGGA
>JAKEIJ010000125.1 GCA_022545805.1 Nitrosotalea sp.
CTTATTCATGGTTTTTATGGTATTTTCTGTGACCAAATTGCTAATCCCTGAAACTCCTATGAAGACATCTGCATTTTTCATTACATCCTCAAGTGTGCCTTTTTCTTTTTTTGGATTTGTATATGCGGCAATTTCATTTTTGTATTGATTCATGTTTTTTCTTCTTCCTTTGTAAATTACTCCTGTTGAATCAACCACAATCAGATTCTTGCATCCTGCAAATCGTAGTAGTTCTGTTATGCCTACTCCTGCCGAGCCTGCACCGGCTACAATTATCTTGACTGAGATTAATTGTTTTTTGACAAGTGCAAGTGCGTTCACAAGTGCTGCCAGTGCTACCACTGATGTACCATGTCTATCATCATGAAACACTGGAATTGGTATTTTTCCTTGTAACTCTTTTGAAATTTCTAAAACTTTTGGTGACTCAATGTCTTCTAGATTTATTGCACCAAATACTGGTTCTATTGCAGCAATGGTTTGAATTATTTCTTTTTTGTTTGTAGTACCAAGACAGATTGGAAATGCAGTGATTCCAGCATACTGCTTGTATAAGATTGCCTTTCCTTCCATCACTGGCATTGCTGCATATGGTCCAATATTTCCAAGACCCAAAATTCTTGTACCATCTGTTACGATTGCTACGTTATTTCTTTTTGATGTGAGAACAAATTTTTTTTCTGGATGATCAAATACTTCTTTTGATACTGCGGCAACACCTGGTGTGTATATCAACTGGATTTCTTTTATGCTGAGATTTCGTGACTTTTTGCCTAGTAGTATAGTGCCCTTCAGTTTCTTATGTAGCATTATTGATTTTTTGGCAATCTCACTTGATGATACCATGATATCATTAACGAGCTTCTTACTATTAAAAATTCAAAACTGTTATTTTTTAAAATATGGGATACACTAGTTATTTTAGAAAAAGGATAAGACCTTTTTTACAGGTCAAATTATTTTATTTCTTCTTTGATTTTGCTTTTGGTTTTGCTTTTGATTTTGCTTTGGCTTTTGCCATGCATAATTGGCTCCGCTATCCGTATTAAGCATAATGAAATGAGTGATTGATCGAAAAAGAGTCAAATTTTTGACATCAAAAACTAATTTCGAGCATTTTTATTGAGTATCATCAATTTCACGATCAGAAGGAGGTGCGACGATGAGTTACAACGATAGAGGCAGCGGCGGTTATGGCGGAAGATCAGGCGGAAGTTACGGCGGCGGTCGAAGATTCGGCGGCGGTGGCGGTAGAAGTTTTGATAACAGTCCAAAACCAGTAGAAACCGGAAAGGAATACGACGTTTCCATTACTGAAATCAGTAGAAAAGGCGACGGTATTGCAAGAGTAGAAGGCTTTGTGATATTTGTTAAAGACGGCAAAGCTGGCCAGAATGCAAAGGTAAGAATTACCCAAGTAGGCCAGAGATTTGCTTCTGCTGAACTAGTAGAAGGTTCCCAATAAAATAAGGCATTCAGATAACACTCTGTTTCCTATATTTTTCTTATTTTTATCTAATATTTCACTTTGAATTTTCTGTAATGGCTACTTGATCTTTGAAATGGCGTCTCTTATCTCGCCTGATTTTTCAAATATTGTTTTTCCTATCTCGTCTACTTCAATCCCTGTTGGCTTTTTCCCTGAATGTACAACAAAATAATATGTTTCAAACTTGCCTATGATGGAGCCATGTGTATATCCGTAGACATACTCTGATTCATTTCCTATCTGAAATGCCGCTTGGAATTGAGGCAGGCGAAGATTTTTGATCAGTCCTGGAATCTTGGATATTTCTTCGTCTATCATGCTGTCTAGAATTTTTTTATCTTTTTTATCTAGTGCCATGCTTGAGGGGGGCGTACTGGTTCAATAAAAGTCTGACACGATTTATGACATCAAATTGCTTTATCTTTCTTCTCATGCGATGGCATTATGTCGTTTATTCCATTTATCAAACTTGTAATTCCTGGAATCTTGTCCCTGTTTTTGACAAGATCCGTTTTTATCACGTTTAGATAATGGACTTGTTTTTTCATCTCCTTTGACTTTCTAGTCTTTGAAAACTGGGAGTTCTTCAAGTCTCTGAGGCTTGCGGATATGTCACAAAGCTTGATTAGCTTTGCCTCCAGAGAAGACTCTTTTAACTGCTTTACAAATTGCTCCTCTTGTATCGACCTTGAAAGACTCTTGTCCCTTGACAATGACAGGACTAGAACTGCCACTCTTGACCCAAATCTCTGGTCAATCTCATTAAAGCTTGCTACTGTGTAATTTATTGTATCATTTAGCCATGCAGCAGATATTGTATCATCGTCTATTATTCCAAGATTTTTGAGTCGGGCTACAACTGATGCAAGGTGCTCATAATGTGATACATTGGCATCTATTCTACTTGTGTTGACATGCCTTTCTTTTGAAAAATTTTCGGCAGACTGGATCTTTGACAACAGAGTAATATTTTTTTGAAATGAACTTAATCGTTCTGATCTAACAATATGGTTTAGTTCAAAAAAATTTTTTTTAAGCGTTTTTCAGCCTAAAATCTGCGTGCTGGACGATGTTTTGGTAAACATTCTTTGCAATATACTGGTCTTCCTTCTGCTGGTTTGAAGGGAACCTGTGTTTCTTTTTTACAGTCTGCGCATGTGGCAGGAAACATTTGTCTGTCTTCTGTTGACATGATCTCAGTTGCTAAATGCTACATAATAACTGTTCACTCAGGATTTTTAGACCTTTATCGCATGTTTTGCCTAATCTGGCTTTGGTACGCTTGAACGATCATGAAATTATGCAAAGGCTGCTAATGGAATGTGCTTTACCTCAAGTACGATCCATCATTCCGGCAAAACCCTTTGCCCTGAAAATTAAGATGATTGAGAACATTCCTGATACAAGTATCATCAAGGCAATAGGGAATTCTGGCACTGGGTTGGTCTGAGTGACTAGAAATGTATTTGCAGAATCTTCAAAGAATTGTGAATTTTTATCAATTCCTGCTGGGTTGCTTGTTAAAGCTAACGTGTATTGATTTCCATTGTTGAGATAATAAAATATGTTCTCACTAAATGATGTAGAGTTGTCCATTGTATACTGGGTAACAGAACTGGCTGTGACACGTACTCCATCATTGAATCTATCCACTACTCCGCCGTACATTTTTGTCTTGGAATCTATACTTGGGTTTGTTAACTCTTGGTCGATTGTGGCAAGGATGTCGTTATCTGAATGGCTGTTTATTTGATCTATGACATTTTGTGAGATATTTCTGTGATAGATCCCAAATGTTGCATATTGGGTTTTGTCATTATTTGAAAATACTACTATGGCATTGCCTGACATGTTCGCAGGCAAGTTGTGTAAAATTATCCAGTTCAGGGGAGGCTGGATGGAAAAACTATAGGTGGCATTTTTGTACGCGTTCGAATCAGCATATCTTGTAGCATCTGAAAACATTGAAGTATTGTGATTTGTTGCATATGCTAAACCTGTGGAAAATAAAAGAGCCAGGGTCACTGCAATTATTGGTATTGACTTGTTCATGATTTTATGAAAATTTCCTTACGATGGGTAGACAATTGTCTATTATTCTGAGCACTTCGGAGCGAATCACTTTTTTATCTATTGATGCCCACACAGTATTTTTGCCCAGTGCAAAAGAGATGGTCTGCACCTTTTCTCTTTCCTCCCACATGAATTGTACATCGCCAAGCTGCTTGTTAAACTGGGATGACATACGAGTCTTGATTGCAAGATGTGAAAACTGGTCTGATGTATTTTTTATGCTAAGTAATGGCTCATGTCCAACCCTTCTCTCATATGCTACAACTTTTCCTTTACTGTCTATTACACCTGCAAATCTAACATATTGACTAATGGCAC
>JAKEIJ010000012.1 GCA_022545805.1 Nitrosotalea sp.
CATCTAGCTGGATCAGGTTCATCATTGGTAAAGTTGGCTCGGTACAATATACAGGTCCTTTGTAGCCATACTTGAAAAGAGCAGGCAAAAATCCAGTATGGTCAAGATGGGCATGGCTGATTACCACAGCATCAAGCTCGTCTAGTGTCATGTTTGGCCAGTCAAGTCTTGGATATGCCTCTATTGGGTTCTTGGCACCTGGGTTTATTCCACAGTCAATTAGGATCTTGCTTTCATGTGTTGTAAGCAACATGCAGGACCTTCCTACCTGGCTAAAGCCACCTAGTGTCATGAGCGATACTTCAGCATCTTCGGATAGTTTTGGCCTGAAGATCTGCTCGCCTACCTGCCTTAGGTGCTTGCTGCGTTCCGTTGATGATATTTTTAGATTATAGTTAATAGTCTGAATTGTAGATGACTGGCTTGCAGTTGCTTTTCGGATACGTATCCTCCAGCCTGTCTTTGATACAAGTTCTGGCATGTTAAATGCGTCTGTATTGTTAAGTAGCCATGGTCGCTTGACATCAACTGTCATCTCTCCAGTTGCAGTATCAAAAAATGTTCCGCCAAGCTCTGCCTCCTTTGGAAGCATCTGTGTTAGAATCTGTCTTGACTCTTCCTCGTTCTTTCGAATTGATTCCTCGGTTCGTACAACAATTCTTTTTTTGATGACATTTACCATGTTGGAGATTACTTCATTGTGCTCCATGAGATATTTTGGGTTCTTTGTGTAAATAGCAATCCTTGGGCCCTCGTAATCTATCTTGGTGACATCGGCTTCTTTTGGAATACTTTGCAGTATTGTTGCCATTATGTTTTGGGCTGGAGATAGTTCACGTTGTGCTTGTTTTCTTTGCATTAAATCACTAAAGCGTAATTATGGCTCGTTTCTGTTCTTTTGTCAAGAGTCGATATCCTTGCTTGTCGATTATTGCGACATTGATTCCATCACCAGTTCCAATGTTTCTGGTGATTGCAGCCTTTACCGCTCTTAGGGCAATTATCTTACCCTCTTCTACTGTCAAGCCATCACGGTACTCACTTTCCAAGAGACCGTAAGCTACTGGAGATCCACTTCCTGTTGTTACGTATGTTTTTTTGTCAAGTGAGCCAAACATGTCAATGTTATACAATGATGGCCCTTGCTTATCATATCCTCCAACGAGAATATCTGCAATGAATGGATAGTATCTATTCTGGAAGAATATCAATGATGCAAGTTTTGCAATTGATTTTATCGGTAGATACTCTTGCTTGTCAATTCTGTGTATGTTTGAATGATATCTTAGCATGTCTGTTACATTTTGTGCATCTGCAACACCACCTGCGATTGTCATTCCTGCGTGATTATCGATCTTTTGGATCTTCATTGTATTGTTATTTGCTATGAAATATCCTGCGCTTGCTCTCATGTCTGCGCAGAGGACTACACCGTCAGTGCAGCTTATCCCTACTGTAGTTGTTCCATGGTATGTGTGTTGTTCGATATAGTCTGACAAATAACTTGCTCCTAAGTTTAGATATTTTGGTTTGCATATCACCCGCTTAAATAACTTTGGATTGCCGGGAATCGATAAATAACCAAATTCCAAGTGAAAAACCATGGCTTCTCACATCATGGAGCTACCAAGAAAGATACTCATAGGTGAGAACAATATTTATGGTATAGGAGAATTTCTTGTTGGACTATCAAATCCTAGAAAGGTTTCCTTGGTATCAGGTGACAAGGTCCGAAAGATTACTGATAAAAAAATTTCTAGTTCCCTTACTGATTCTGGAATCAAGTATGTTTGGCACCGCAGCACAAGCAACGATGAAGCATCTGCCAACAAGACGTTGTCAGAGATAAAAAAAGACAAGAGCGACTTGATAATTGGAATCGGCGGCGGAAGGTCTGTCGATATTGCAAAGATGATTGCATATAATTTGAAAAAATCTTTTGTAAGCATTCCAACATCTGCTTCACATGATGGTATTGCAAGTCCGTTTGTTTCAATACGTGGAGACAAGCCATATTCGATAATCGCTACTGCACCGCTTGGGGTCTTTGTTGATATTGCTATACTGAAAAAGGCGCCAAGGAGATTGCTTGCTAGTGGTTGTGGTGATTTAATGGCAAAGGTCACTGCAGTGCGGGACTGGGAACTTGCTAGAGACAATGTTGGGGAATATTTTGGAACATATGCTGCAAACCTGGCATCAATGAGTGCCAAAATTGTGATTGACAATTCTAAAGACTTTAAGAAAAATCCAGACGTTAGGATGATTGTGGAGGCTTTGATTAGTTCTGGTGTAGCTGCGTGCATTGCAGGGTCCAGCAGACCATGCTCTGGTGCAGAACACTTGTTCTCTCATGCTGTTGATCATCTAAAACCTGGAGTTGGATTACACGGGGAAAAATGTGGAATTGGTGCAATACTTATTGCAAAGATGCAGGGCCAAGACTGGAAAAAAATTATACAAATGTTGAAAAATGTTGGAGCGCCAACAACTGCAAAAGAGATTGGATTAGAGTCTGATGTTCTTGCACAGGCGCTAACAATTGCACAGTCGCTGCGACCTGAAAGATATACCATACTCAGTCAGAAAAAGATGAATACGAAAAAAGCAATCGAGCTTGCTGAAAGTACTGGCGTTCTGTAAAAAATCTAGGCAGCTTTTTGTTGTACTGGTTTTTCTTGTTTTTGTTCTGCTGGTTTTTCTTGCTTTGGCTTGTTGAAGGAATCTACAAAGTTTACCTTTTCTAGTGCTGGAACAAACTTGAATATTTCATTTGCAATTGAGCGCTTGACAATTTGGAGTCCTTCCATCATCATTGCCTCTTCTGGAATGTTGACATCAACTGCTGCGCCTTTAATTTCAAACTTGATCTTGGATTCGTCAATTGGGAATCTTCTTTTTAACAGTCCCATTACTTTGTCTTGGTCTGTGTCAAGTGACTTGATAACATTAAGATCGTAAACAATTGTCTTTCCTGCAAATCTGTGGTTGAAATCAACTTGGACTCTACCTGATCCAATGAATCTTACAATTCCTGTTCTTTCATCAATTTCTATTGCATCTCCAACTGTGACCTTTTCTGCATCTTCGCCAAGTTTTCTCAATGGAATCATTCTGACCTTTCCTGTGTCCCTCATTCCAAATCCTTTCTCTGGAGGAACTTCGAGTGAAAGTTTGTCGCCCGCCTTTGTATTTGCAAGTGCATCGTCAAGACCCTTGAGGACCCATGATTCCCCTACGGAAATTAGTCTTGGTTGGTACTTTACATTTGCATCATGAATTGAACTTGATTTAGCGTCAGCTTCGCGTGTTGTCTCAAAAACTTCGTTTGAATCCTTAACCTTGGCAGTATAATCCACCAGAATTAAAGTTCCTTTTTGGAAAGTCAACGTTACCGATTCTTCAACTTCCTAATATTAAGTTAACACGAAATTATAGAGCCTTTAGTTTTTCTTCAGCAACTTTGAGTGCTTCTGGATTTGTCTTGTGACCCATCATGCCAAGTGTAGATTCTATTGCAGAGATGGTTCGCATTACGTGATACTTGTTTACTTCACCCATGCATCCGACTCGGAATACTTTGCCTTTTAGTTCTCCAAATCCTCCGGCAACTAGCACTCTGAATTTCTCAGAGAGTGTTCCTCGGAATATCTTGTCATCTAA
>JAKEIJ010000126.1 GCA_022545805.1 Nitrosotalea sp.
AATTGTAAAAGACATGCCACGCCCTCCAACTGTAATCAAACCTCATCCACATGGTATTGATGTTGAAACAATAAGGAGAATGATAACTGATACCCATTATCAGATTCCAGCCATTGATAACAAAATGATTGATAAAATCAAAAAAGAACTGAGCTTAAAGAAGAATCTTTCACCAAAAGAGATTCTAGAGCGTGCACAGAAACGTTGGTCTGACATCTCAAGACCAGTACGAACCGTAATCTCAGTCATGTCATTTCTAGACATTGATTTTGAAGGATTGAAAAAAATCCGAATCGACGATATCGATGTCGCAAATAAGACAATCACATATTGGGACTTTGGAGAATCCCAGTCTCATTCAGTAGAATTAAACCCAGAGAGCCCATATTACAAGCAGCTTGCAAGCACTGTCCAGGGAGATACACTTCTCACCTTTTTGACAAAAAGGTTCCAAAGGGTGGGACCAACTACAGCTGAAAAATTCTGTGAATTTGCCAAATTCAAGCCAGACAAGAGAATAGGCAGCATGACAAACGAGGAATTGGTAAAACTAGCAGATGCACTACAAAAGTTCGAGGAATTTCTTGCACCGGATCCAAGTTGCCTAGCGCCTCTTGGAGAGGAACCTCTCTCAAAGGGAATTATGAAATTTTTCAATCCCGAGTTTGCAGCAGTATGGCAACGTAACGCTTCAGCTTATTCTGGATTTCCATTCATAGTTGAGATGGGTATTGCTTATGGCGGAGATATTCCACCAAATGGTCTGAAAGTTTACCGTTTTGCAAATCGTATACCGCTTTTGTATGATGAAGGAAGTGATGTTGTACTCAAAATAGTTAACGAGACTGAATGGGCTCGATACAAAATAAAGGGAGATCCACCACTTGTAGTGGTATCACATATCTGTTCCACTAGAATTCCATACAAGACTGTAGGAAAAGAAAATGTTGCAGACAGGCCTGAACTTGAAAGAGAATTAAAGAATGCATTACAATATCTTGCAAGAAAGTTAGCAGTTCACATGTCACGACAAGGAGCAGCAGACATGGCAAAGAAGAGAGCAAATCTTTATTCAAAATATGTACCACTTATTGCACAATTTGCCACTGAACTTGCTGGCAAGAAAAAAGAACCAAATTATAATCAACTAATAAGGATGGGAAGTGAGATTGAAGAACAAGTCTAGTGCAAAAACAGCAGAGGCAAGAAAGAAAAGATTGCTGTCATTGTTGGAGCAACAAGGTATCAACATTTATGATCATCTTGACAAAGGCAAGTTTCCGCAATTTGTGATACCAAGCAGATCTGTAAGTAACATTGTCTATGATAAAAAAATACGACAATACATCTTGGGTAGTGCAAATGCTGTACGCAGTTCAAGAAACATGTCGCAGTTGCGTTCCTACACACAACTTGCATGGCTTGCTTTCTTTGTAAACAGGCTTGTACGAGAGGGAAAATCTTCTACATTAAGAGACATTTACTATTCCTCACAGGCGTTTAGCATTGATTTTGAAGACCAGCCAGAATCTGATAATATTATAGTAGATTTAGAAGCTGTACTAACAAGCCCACGTGAAGAATTTCACATATTTCCTGAAGAAAGAAGTAGTGTATTTGGCGACCTGACAATAGAGTACACTGTTCCTGGATATGAAGGAAAAAGGATGAATCTGTCTGATCACCCTGATGGATATTTGATTGGACCAAGTTTGAGTAGCGCCGAACTTGTTGATACCAGTGCAGAACTTGTCATTGCAATAGAAAAAGGAGGTCTTTTTACAAGATTTGTTGAAGAAAAAGTTCACAAAAAATTCAAAGCTATTATCGTTGATACTGCAGGTCAAGCTCCACGATCAACAAGAAATCTTTTGAGACGATTAAATAATGAAATGGGATTGCCTGTTGTCATATTGGCAGACGGTGATGTGTATGGAGAACACATTGCAATGGTGATAAAATCTGGTTCTGCAAATGCAGCTCACTTGCGAGAGTTGACTGTACCTGATGCCAAGTGGCTAGGTGTCTGGGCAACAGACATTGAAAAATATAAACTCCCGACAATTCCAATGACTGAATCTGACATAAAGCGAATCTATGACCTTCAAAAAGATCCTAGATATCAGGAAGGAAACTGGAAAAAACAACTTGAAGTATTTCTCAAATTGAAAAGAAAGGCAGAACTTGAGGCCTTCTCAAAGTATGGTCTTACTAATATTACCGACAAGTATCTTCCAGCAAAGCTAGAAGAATCAAAGAGTTTCTAACTTCTTAATTCGTAAAGTAAGGACACCGTTTCTGTACTTGAAATCATGGATTCCCATGTCTGGTGTTGTTTCAATCGGAATCTCTTTTGAGAAATGTGCAGAGCCTCGTACGTACAAGATTCCGTCAATTAGTCTAACAGTTACTTGGTCTTCTGGACCTGGTACCTCTGCTACAAATATTATCTCCTTTTCTCCCTTTATGAGGTCATAAACCCAGTTCTTTGTGTCTGCCTCCTTTGACGTATACTGTGGAGTGTTATTTTCTACCGTCATTTTTTTCAGTACTCTTACCCAGTAGACCATGAATACAGCGGCTACACCTATCAGTATGAAACTGACGTATCCCTGTGACGATCTAAGTGAAAGCATGTACACCACTCCCAAAAACAGTAAGACCATTAAGGGAATTATGAAATCAAACGACTTGTCATTAGAGTATCTGCTTTTGTAGCTTGCCAAAGATATTCTGTATCAATTAACTATGCTCCAAATATAAACACTCGTAGAATTTTCCAAAATACAACATGCGCATGTTTTATAATCACGTGATAAAATTGCAGTAATTCTGAATCTTTAGGTGGTTTCCCATCTTTTGAACAAATTATGCTCAACTCCGAATTGATCCAGGCATTTTCCTACCACATGATCTACGACATCGTCGATATTTTTTGGCTTGTTGTAAAAGCCTGGCATTGCAGGCAATATGACAACGCCGATTCTTGAAAGCTTGAGCATGTTCTCAAGATGTATGCTAGTAAGTGGAGTCTCTCTTGGAACTAGAACCAATTTACGGGACTCTTTCATAGTAACTCCTGCAGCTCTTGCCACCAGAGTCTCTTCATATCCATTTGCAATGCTTGAAAGTGTCTTCATTGTACAAGGAATTACTATCATCCCATCTGTCTTGTGTGTTCCACTTGAAACACTTGCAGTCATGTTGGAATCATCTGAATAATGCTCTGCCAATGATTTTACGTATTTCAAATCATAATCAGTTTCTAGTACCAGACATTTCTTTGCCCATTCTGTCATTATCAAATGTACGTCGACCTTGCAGTCTCTGAGAACCTCTAACATTCTGACACCGTATATTATTCCTGAACTTCCAGTTAACCCTATGATTAATCTCATGAGCAGATTGACCACGTTCCATATTTAATTTCAACTATATTTTTGGCATGTTTATTTATGGCATTACAAGTCTCAATATTTGTGAGTGTCAATATTGATACCGTTGAAGAAAATATTGTCGCAGAACTTCGCTTGTCCAAAATACAATCCAAAGTCTATGTCTTGGTTGTAAAAACAGGCAAAATGTCTGCATCTGATATAGCAAAAAATCTTAACATATCTGAAGAAGAGGCAAATCAAGTGGCAACAAGCCTTATTCAAAATGGAGGCTTTATTGATATCACAAAGACAGAGTTTGAGTCGATGCATCCAAGATTTGCTGTTGTCAATATGTATAGAAGAATGTGTGAAAGGGAAAATATTCCATTTAAGAAGAATCTTTTGGTAGACAACATCTCAATTATTTTAGAAAAACCATATGATGATGCAAGAACTAAATATAACCGATAATGGAGGAGGAAACATGTCTGCAGACGAAGAGTCTTCTTGTAATCATGAAATAGTATACTTTGGAGTTACAAATCTGAATTATGAAAGAAGAACCATAGGTTCAGTTGATACATGGAGATGTGCCAAGTGCAAGAAAATCTTTTGCGAAGAAAAGCAACTTGGAATAGAAAGTATTGTAGACTATGTAGGAATGCCAAAAATATCTGCTGATCAAAAATGGGCAGTACTTTTATGCAATCTTAAAAAACACAAGGACAAGTGGAAGCTGATCAAGCTCAAACAAAATGATGAAATTCAACATGAATGTGTTGATGAAAAAGTAATAAAACTAAAGGTAAAGGACTTTAAGATTGATGATGATAAGCATTGGAACTTTCTCATCGAAACCTCAATTAACAAAGCAGTAGAGATCTAAATCTTAATGGACATTCAAGTTCACATCAATAATGTTCGTGGTAGTCAAATAGCTGCCAAGATTACTGGTACTTTTACTATTGATGGCCAACCATTCAAGTTTCAAGCAATAGCGTTTGGCAGAATTGGTGGACATAACATTGGTGCCAAAATTTCAAAGACTGTAGAAAAAAGTCTTGTAAAACTTGGCTATGATGTAAATGAAGTGATAAACGAACTACAGCAAAGGCTTGTTCGCGGTGATATCACGCTTCCAGAAGGACTCAAAAAAGAATCTTTTGCAGATGGCTAGAACTGGGCTTCTTCAAATGCCTTGTGGCACAAACAACCACGTTGTTGTGGTATCAAATCAAAAAGCAATGAAAGTATGTTCTTAGTTGTTCCTACATTTTTAGATAAAGTTTCTAGCACTTCTTTTGCAGTAACAGGCTTGTCTGCCCATACATCATAATCAGTTATTGTTGAAATTGATACATAACACATCTGAGCTTCTCTTGCAAGCTGACATTCTGGAACTAGTGTCATTCCTATAATGTCTGCACCTATGACATTTTTGTAAAACTTTGACTCTGCCCTTGTTGAAAACCTTGGCCCTTCTATGCAGATGTATGTTGCATCTTTGTGTATGTGTAAATTCATCTTCTTTGCTACATCTGAGACAACATTTTGTAGCTCAGGACAAAATGGGTCCGCAACTGATATGTGAATGACCTTGCCATCTTCATACAAAGTGTATTTTCTTGATTTTGTAAAATCTATGAATTGAGATGGAAGTACAACATCTCCAGGTTTTAGTTCCTCTTTTAGACTTCCGACTGCTGATGGTGCAATGATTCTTTTAATTCCCATTTCTTTGAATGCCCAAATATTTGCTCTAAAGTTTATCAAGTGTGGTGGGATGGTATGTTTCTTGCCATGTCTTGGCATGAATGCAACTCTTCTTCCCTTGAAAGTTCCAACTGTTATGGTATCTGAGGTTTTTCCAAATGGTGTATCTATGGTAATCTCTTTGCTTTCTGTAAGTAGTCCTGAATCATAAATTCCTGTTCCGCCGAAAATGCCACTCTCTGCTTGTTCAGTCAATATTTCACCAATGAATTATGTTTGTAATCTTTGATTGCCTTTGATCCTTTTAGATCAGTCAGTTCTATTATGAAGGCAAAACCTGAGACTTTGCCGCCTACCTTTTCAACTAGTTTTGCAGCAGCTTTTGCCGTGCCACCAGTTGCAAGCAAATCATCACAAATGTACACCTTTTGATTTTTCTTAATCGCATCGGCCTGAATCTCCATTGTTGCAGTTCCGTATTCGATACTGTATGCTACTTTGTGAGTTTTGCCTGGTAATTTTCCTTCTTTTCTAATCATTATCATTCCTTTGTTGTATTTGATAGCTAGTGCACAAGCAAGAGGAAAGCCTCTTGATTCGATTCCTGCAAAAACGTCTACATCATTTGGATGTATTATCTTGGCTAATTCCTCTAGGACAAGGGATAATGCTGCTGGATCCCTTAAGAGTGGACTAATATCTCTGAATAAGATTCCTTTTTTAGGAAAGTTTGGTATCTCAGATATCTTGTCCTTTAGATTCACAAATCGTTCTCAAGTAGTGGATATAAAAAATATTACTAATTGGTTCTTTATTGGATTGTTATACTGATTATAGCTTTACCTGTAATGGAAGATGCCTCAACTGTGTATATTCCAGGATTAATGTTACGTGGAACCTGCCAATCGGTTTGGTAGTCTCCTCTGTTTGTTGCCGATGTTGGTAGTGTGTCA
>JAKEIJ010000127.1 GCA_022545805.1 Nitrosotalea sp.
TCCATCTTGTCTAAGATATTTCAAAGTAAGCTTGTAGACCAATTCATCGTGTTCAGCAGATTCCAAAATTTCATTCCACTCAACTTGTCCTGTTTGATTTATCTTTTCTTCTAGTTTAGAAGATAGTGTCTTTGCAATTTCTCTGCATTGATCAAATGTCTTTCCGTTTTTGTATGCCCTTGTACGTGAATCGCATTTTTCCACACCGTAAATGATTTCAAGTCAAATAAAAAGATCAGGTATTTTGAAAAGTTGTCATGAATTCTTCTGCAGTCTCCATTATAAGTAAAAATCAGGCGGGATTACTTTATACATTTGATTGTAGAATATGTGTCGGTGTGATATTGTACGAGTAATAACACTAACACTTCATCAGTGAGTCCTCTAAAAAATACACTATATCAATTTCCATGGGTTACAATGTTTACATCAGACATATCAAGTGAAAAATTCACTGTTAAATAATTAACTAAGTGAGTCTTAATAGACCCTAGCAAACGCAGTATTTCATATTGAATAATCCAAATCCAATGGAGGTCATTTTGTGGACACTGCGACGTGGAGAAGGAGATGTTGTTAATCTATACAACTACCTTTCAGGATTGATGCAGATTTCAACGGGAGGAAATTTTCTTAATTTCGGATATTGGGATGATTCTACAAAAAATCCGGTTGATGCACAAACAAACCTTTGTAACATGATAAAAAACATGTCGGAACTTGACAAAACAAGACATGTTCTAGATGCAGGAAGTGGTTTTTCCGAACCTGCATTTCTTTGGAAAAAATCTTATCCTGATGTCACAATCACATGCCTGAACATAAACAAAAATCAACTCAAGTCAGCAAGTAAACATAAAATCCATGGAATAAATTTTCTAAATTCAACTGCTGTAAAAATTCCATTATCAGAAGATTCATGCGATAGAGTAATAGCTCTAGAGTCAGCACAACACTTTAGGCCAATTCAAGATTTCATCTCAGAAGCAAAACGAGTTCTTAAAAAAGAAGGTGTAATCATACTTGCCATACCTGTTCTTTCAAAGCAATCAAAGATGAACATATTCAAGATTGGCATATTGAAGTTTACATGGTCTTCTGAACATTATGACATTGAAACAATAAAAAAAACAATCCAAGACGCTGGTCTAAGAATTATTGAAAGCAAACTCATCGGACCAAACGTATACCTGCCTTTGGCAGAGTATTACATTCAGAATCGCCAATCTCTACGTCAAGAGATCCTAAAAAGATACCCATCATATGTAGAGAACATATTGTTCAAGTCAATGTTAAAAATGAAACAGGCTGCAGAGAATCATACTATTGAATATATTATAATAAAATGCACAAAGTAAAGCCTTATCAATATAACACATCCACAACTTTTCATAGCATACCAAATTTCCGTCTGGTATCTATTCTGCGTAGGTTCTCTCTACGCAGAGCCCTTCTTAATTTTAATAAATACTTGGAATTTTGCCGTAAGAATTATTATCTCAAATTAGATAATCTGGGACATGGGGCTTTTCAAGAAAAAAGAAGAACAAGCAGGAACAAAATGCAAAGAATGTGGTCTTGAACTACATGATCCAGTTAGACTCGATAGACACATGAAAAAAGCGCACAAGCATGCCCCGCAAAGAAATTTTGATGAACCTGGAACAAGTACGGGCGGAATGTGGTAAGGGCATAGGCTTGCGACAAAAAAATGAGGCATCTTGACAAATGGTTGCTTTAGACATCATCAGTAATTTAGCAAATTTTGTAATCCAAACAATATCAAATGCAGGATATCTCGGAATATTCTTTCTGATGGTGGCAGAGAGTGCTTTGATACCCATCCCAAGTGAAATAATCATGCCATTTTCAGGATATTTGGCATCTACTGGAAAACTTAATCCAGTCTTGATAATACTTGCAGGTTCAATTGGAAACCTTGTTGGTTCGCTCATAGCATATTTTGTCGGAGTAAAGCTTGGCAGAGAATTCATTGTCAAGTATGGCAAGTATGTACTCTTGAAAA
>JAKEIJ010000128.1 GCA_022545805.1 Nitrosotalea sp.
GCCAAGATATGTCCCGATTCCAACTGATGAGAGAGATAGACCTAAAAAGTTCTTGAAATGATTTCTTGCAACTTTTGGCTTTCTTTTTGCAAAATTTGCAGTACCATCCGGTGTCGCAAAGCCTGAGACCATGTGCTCTTAATTTTGTACCTGCGATTTAATCCTACTGTGGAGTTTTCAGTATCATGCCAACAAGAAATGAAACAACAAACAGAGCGCCTGTTATTCTACCAAATGTCACAAATCTTTCCATCACTGGAACCAATCCAGCAACATCTTCATAGTTTTTCTTGAGTGAAATTGCGGCTTTCACTGCTATTGGTATTGTAGCTAATGTCATCAAGGATAATACAGGAAATATTCCTGATATCACACCTGTCACAATTATTCCGTATATTATTCCTGGAAAGATCCAGATTACAGATGACGCCTTGTCTTTTCCAAGAACTATGACAAGTGTCTTTCTGCCATGTTTTTTATCTGCGTCATAATCTGGAAATGAATTTACAAATAATACCGTTGATGATAACACTCCAGATACAATTCCTGCAATGACAGGTTCCACTGTAACATGCGAGCTCTGGACAAAATATGTCCCAAGTACTATCATTGCACCTTTTATGGCAACAAAGACTTCTCCAAGACCAGAATCCACTATTCTTGTGGAGTAAAAATAAATGGAAACAATCGCAAACCCCAAAATCACTGCAATGGTTATCCCTCGCTCAAATATGAAAAATGCTCCAACTGCAGAGCCAATTATTAGCATCAACATTCCTGCACGGTACACCTGTTGTGGTTTTAGCAGTCCTTCTGGCAACACTCCAGTGCCACCGCTAAACTTTGTTCTCTGGGTGTCCGTATCTATCTGTCTCTTATAATCCCAGTAATCATTGAGTAGGTCTACACTTGCGTGCAATGCGGCTACCCCAACAAACGTGAGAACTGCAAATCCGATATCAAATGTGTTGTTCTGCCAGCTGTTTATTGCAAGACCAAGGGTGACTGAAATTATTGATGCAAGCAAAAATCGTATCCTTACTGCACGAAGCCATACCTTTAACATGATGGTATCATCAGAAGAAGGATTATTTTGATATATGTCTTCGATTAGCGCAGTTTTTCCAAGTCTACGCTTTCTATTGGCTTTCTGCCATTGAATCCTTCATCTTTTCCATGCCAGAATTTTATCTCTGTTTCTCCCTGTTTCCAGCACAACCATATCTCTTCGTTAAACATCAATGACGGAAAATCAAGTAGTCCTTGATCAATGCTCTTAACTGATACACCTGTTGCCTCTAGATCTTCAAATGATTTGTAGAATTTAGTTATTGCAGTGTTGATCTCTTGTTTTTTTATGATATAATCCTTAAAACTTGCCATGTATTTTGGATTAGTCTCAAAATCTGATTGTAGCCTGACAACTTGCTCTTTTGTATCAAGCACCGTGTTGAATTTTTCTATGACCGACGGAAGCAACTTGTTTGCTTGCTCTAGTGTAAAATGGGAAAACATTATTTTTTTAACAATTGCTGCTAGTTAAAAGTATTAGCGGTATCATGGTATAGATGATATTGTCTCTGCAATAATTCTTGATGCAAGATGTGATGTCCTGTCTATTACGTCATAGTTTGGACAGACCTCCATCATATCAAATCCTACAATGCCTTTTCTTGCAATTGATTTTAGAATCAAGGTAACTTCGGTATTTCTCAATCCTAATGGCACCGGAACAGAAACTCCAGGGGCAAAGGCAGGATCTATTGCATCCATGTCAAGTGAGACATAGACATTCTTGCCTATTTTTTTCATTATTGTATCCAATGTTTTCTGGATTCCGTCTTGGATTATATCAAACGGAGTAATGACTTTAATGCCATATTTTTTAATGTTAACAATCTCTTCTTTCTCGGGTGTCCTGATTCCTATCTGGATGCTAGACTTTGTGTCAATGTATGGTAGTACATCATAAAATACCGATCCATAGTATCCTTGAATTGAACTTACAAAATCTGGATGTGCGTCAAAGTATACTAGCGATATTGGACCATGTTTTTTTGCAATCGATTTTATTATTTCAGTTGTAATGGAATGGTCCCCTCCAATTGATATGGGAATTTTGGAATTAGAAATTATCTTAGCAATGGTACCTTCAATCTGACTGCGTTCAATGTTTCCATAATCGTAAACTCTTTTTGAAATCCCGTCCGATGGTAATCCAAGGGATATCTCATCTCCTCGTTTGTACGTGTCCCTGACTGTTGATATCTCCCTTATCCTGTGAGGTGCATCCGATGTTCCTTTGCGAAGTGCATGAGATTTTGATTCATCAGGAATTCCAACAATTACAATTTCAGATTCATCAAAACTGTCAGTGTTTTCCCAGCAAATCTTCATTATATCATTAGGATTTTATAATTATTAAAAATTCGCGCATGATGAAACCTTGACACAAGATCGAGATCTGAGGTTTTCGAGAAAATCACAAAACCAGCTGAATTTTAATGACTAGAGCTGATAAAACGCTATTATACTGAACCCAAAGTCGTCTAGTATGAAACAAGGTGCAGGCGAAACGATGATCCGATTGCTTTTTCCACACTGGATGGAAATCATGGCAGGAATTCTTATCGGTACCAGTCTTATTCTAATATCTCACAAGTAACATTTTTACTAGTTGTATGTCATGTCTCCTGCCAAAACATGTTGGACAGTTCCATTCCTTGACAATACCAACGCACCTGTCTTGTCTATTCCGGTAACTTTGCCCTTTAGGGTTCCAGTGGTTAAGGTTATAGTTACATTTTTCCCGATTGTAGACGATCTTTTCATCCATTCTTTTCGTATTGTTCCGACGTTACCTATCATGATGTCATTGTATGTTTTTTCTAGTTCCAACAAGAATTGTTGCACTAGTTCCACAGGTCTGGTATCTTGGTTTTTATTTACAAGTGTATCAATATCATATTTTTTTTGCTTGATTGATTTTGATATTGTACCTGGATTTATCTTAAAATTAATCCCAACTCCTATTATGAGATAATCTATCTTGTTTGATTCAACTGACGCATCAATTAGGATACCCGCTACTTTTCTTCCATTGATGGTAACATCATTTGGCCACTTTAGTTCCGTTTTGATCTTTAACGTCTTTTCAATTGATACTGCCAAGGCAAGAGATGTGGACATTGGAAATAGCGACGTATATGACGACTCGAAATTTGGCCTCAAAAGTATGGACATCCATATTCCTCCCTTTGGCGATACCCACTTGCGATTTAACCTGCCTCTCCCCTGAGTCTGCCTGTCTGCAATAACTAGCGAGCCGTTCTCATGTGGTCTTTTGGCAAGCTCTAGTGCAAAGTTCTGAGTCGAGTCAATTGTTCCAAAATAGTAAATCTTTCTTCCAATAATATCAGTCTGCAGTCCATCAGATATCTCCCATGGAACTAAAAGGTCCGTAATCTGACGTAGTTTGTAACCTGATTTAGGTCTGGACTCTATCTTGTATCCTAGTGACTTTAATTTTTTAATATTTTTCCAGATGGCAGCTCTGCTCAGTGCAAGTGATTTGGAAAGTTTTTCTCCTGATAAAAATTCTGATTGGTTAGATTTTAGCAGTATTATAATTTTGTCAAGTGTTGTTTGCTCAAATGATGTATACATGCAAGAACAATTGTTCCACTAGATCATTCGCTCAATAATTTTTTGATGTTCTCTTCGAGAAAGTCATTTGTACCAAATGCAACATCTCTGAGCACTCCTTTTTTGTCAATTAGTATGGTTGATGGTGTACCGCGCAGTGCAAACTCATCAAATGTCTGGGCAGAATATTCCTTGCTCTTAAGGTACTGCTTGACTCTCTCAATTATTTCCAGTTTCTGATCTGCACTGTATGATTCATACCCTGGAACGTTGGCTTGAATAATTTCATCAATTCTAGCTTGGCTTATTGGACCATCTTCTTTTTTGAGAAAGTCCATTGCAACTGGAAATGGAATCTTGTATGGAAGTTTGGAACCGTCTACTAGCTGTCCGTATTGACCTAGTGCCTTTAGTGTCTCACCTACTACCTTGCCTTCTGTAAGCAGCAGTCTGAGATTTTCAACGTTATTTTTATCAAAATCTTCAAACGCTGTAGCAACTCCCAAAACCGTGACACCTTCTTTTCTATATTTTTGGTAAATGTCAATTGCCTGTGGAATGCCATAAAGGAAACACCCAGGACAGTTGACCTGAAATACTTCGATTAGGACGACGTTGTCTTTTTCCTTGTCAATATTAGTTGGTAGCCCTTGAACCCATTCTGATACCTTGAGATTTGGGGTCTTTGTGCCTATTTGCACTGCCATGCCAAACACATCTTGTGAATTATTGATATCTGTTTCCTTGTGGGATATGCAATTTTTTCTGGACCGGTTTGATTCATAAATCTTTTATATGCCATAGGAGAATCGAGTGCGATGTCTGGCAAAACAACCTTACTCTTGCTCACAGCATCTGTTCTGTTGACATCTTTGCTTGTAGTCAACTTGCCACAAGTCAACGCACTTGTACAAAGAGACTTTTCAATCTTAGATGACAGTCATACAACTGCAAGCTATGGATACAGCAAAGTATGTGGTAATCACTTATGCGCACCAGGCGAGCACACCAAGTGGCTCAATGCAGTATGGCATTCACAGTCAGCAAGCTATGGCAAAGTTACAAACGCACCACACGGTGAAGATGTAATGCATCAAATGGCAGGTTCTACTGCATCTCCAATGTCATCACATGGAACCATGAAGATGTCTGGCAACATGACAATGACTGGAAACATGACCAAATAATTACAGCGGATCTGACCACTAACCATTTTTATCTGACGCACAAATTTATCATAATTCTTTTATATGCCACTCCGTTCAGAACCATTAATGGCTAACAAAATAGCATTGCTCTTGTTTACAACATCTGTGCTTTTGACATCATTTGCTGCCATGTCTGTTCCACAAGCTAGTGCTTTAACAAAAAGTACTTGGAATGACAACATATCCACAGCAAGCTATGGCAATACCATGGTATGTGGTGATCACAAATGTGCACCAGGTGAACACACCAAATGGATAAACGCAGTATGGCAATCACAAAAGATAAGCTACGGCAAGGTTGCAAATGCACCACACGGTGAAGATGTAATGCAAGAACTAGCAGGCGCAGCATCATCTAACATGACCTCTCATGGAACCATGAAGATGTATGGCAGCATGAGTAAATAATTTCCAGTAAGGAAAAACCAAAAACCGTTTTTTAATTTTGATTATTTTAAAATCTGTTTAAAAGTTGACGTCAAAGCCGCCCATGTCTCCTGGGCCGCCGTCTCCGAATCCACTTCCACCCATGTCCCCGCCTGAACCTGCATCCTGACCGGCACCGGCATCATGGCCTGCATCTTGACCTCCCATGTCTTGGCCTCCGCCCATGTACTGGTCTGGCATGAAACTTGTCATGGCCATGCCCATAAATCCCATCATTGTAGAAAACATCATCATGTCCATTATTCCCATAAACATCATTGATGGCAAAATGGACTTGTGCTCTTCCATCTGTTGCTGGAGTTTTTGCTTGTCTCCACTCTTCCATGTGGATACCATCTGATTCCAGTTTTGTTGCAACTCAAATCTTCTCTCCTCTAACTCCTTGTTACCCTTGTCGGTTAGTACAATCTCTTTTTTGGAACCCCACCAACTTTTCTTTTCAACTAGAGCAATGAAACCTTTCTCTTCGAGTCTGTTAAGCAAAATGTTCAATTCTTGTGAGTCAATCTTTGTCTTTTTTGAAATCTTGTCAAACTTTCTTGCGCCCTGGCTTATTGCGCTTAATATGATTACATCATTTGGTTCTTCTTGTTCCACGAGAAAATAATTATGGCTGCCCTATAAATCGGTTATTCCGTAAGATATTAAGCAGTATGATGTCATATGAAACCCATGGAACAAGACTCTTTTACAGACGATGAGATTCGAAAAATATATTCTCTAAAAAATATTGCAGTAGTTGGCATGTCAAAAAACCCAGACAAGGCAGCACACTATGTTCCAAAATATCTAATTGATCAAGGGTACAACGTAATTCCTGTAAATCCTACTGCAACAGAAATTCTTGGAAGAAAATGTTATCCATCACTTGTTGACATTCCTGGAACGGTCGACGTGGTTGATGTCTTCCGACCATCTGACCAGCTGATGCCTGTCGTAGAAGAAGCCATCAAGATAAAACCAAAGGTAATCTGGCTACAGGAAGGAATCCATGATGAAAAAGCAGAGGATGCTGCAAGAAGAGCAGGAATTCCTGTAGTTGTGTTTAACCGTTGCATGCTTGCAGAGCACCAGAGACTGTTCTAAGTCATGGCAGACGATTTTGAAGAGTTTCACAAGTCGCTCTTGGAGTTGATAAAGTCATTTGAAAAGAAAAATCTCCTATTCAAGATGCACTCTGATGCTAATTCAAATATCGTCCGAATTTATGGTGAACGTTCCAGTGGACTAGATGTTGCAAAGACAGGTCTTGAGGAAATCGAAGAGCTTGCCCTTACAACTGCAGAGCATCATCCATACTGGGGACTGTTGTACAATGGCTCACAAATAATAAAACTCGTGCTTGAAAAATGGAACGACACACTTACCGAAGATGAAAAAAACCAGATCAAGTGGTATTCTGAAGAGATAAAAAATTCATCAGGTAATGTATCCTCACATCATCACGATGAATAAACTACGGCAAAGATAAATAGCAAGTACCATCAGATGAGGACATGCCAATCAAGATTGGCCTTTTAGGTAAGACTAATACTGGTAAAACTACATTTTTCAATGCAGCAACACTGGCAGGTGGAGAGGTCTCGACTTATCCATTTACAACAAAAAAACCCGAACGAGCACTTGGAAATGCAATCACACCATGTGTACATACGGAATTTAACATAAAAGATAATCCACAAAATTCAAAATGCACTGATGGC
This sequence comes from Nitrosotalea sp., assembly GCA_022545805.1. GTDB lineage: Archaea > Thermoproteota > Nitrososphaeria > Nitrososphaerales > Nitrosopumilaceae > Nitrosotalea. Next base: position 7,004 of record JAKEIJ010000128.1, read on the forward strand.
TGGAGATTTATTCCAATTGAGCTAATTGATCTTCCGGGACTGATAAAGGATGCATGGGCGGGCAAGGGACTTGGAAACCAATTTCTTTCAGTTGCCACCCAGTCTGATGCCATACTGCATGTTGTGGATGTATCTGGAAGCATCGATGCTGCAGGACGAATTGCTGAAGTTGGAAGCGGTGACCCAATAGCTGATGTCTCTGATATTGAAGAAGAGCTCATCATGTGGTATCTCAAACTTCTTGAAGGCAACAGGGATAAAATATCAAAACTAATCCAGTCTGAGACAGAACCAATTGTAGCAATAACTGATGTCTTCCGAGGCATTGGCGTAAAAGAAAGTCACGTCAAGGAGGCGTTAAAGACAACAGGACTTGAAGACAAGCACTTTGAAAACTTTGACATGCATGACAGTAAAAAATTTGCAGCACACTTGAGAAAGATATCAAAACCCACGCTTATTGTTGCAAATAAAATTGATGTTCCAGGTGCAGAAAAAAACTTTGACAGACTACGGGAAAAATACATTGACACTATAATCATTCCAGCAAGCACTGACAGTGAACTCTCACTGCGCAAAGCAGAGAAAAAAGGTCTCATAAAATATGTCCCAGGATCAGAACAGTTTGAGATCTTGCACAAGGAACAGCTAAACAAAAAACAGATAGATGCACTTGACTTTATCACGCAAGGAATACTGGGTGAATACATGAGAACAGGTGTCCAGTTTGCAATCAATGTTACAGTATTCAAGTTACTGAAGATGAATTCGATATATCCTGTGGCAAACGCAGAAACGTTATCTGACAAAAAAGGTCGAGTCTTACCTGACTTGATTTTATTAAAAGACGGTGCAACAGTAGAAGACTTGGCAAAAGAGATCCATACTGCACTTACCAAGGGACTGCTTTATGCAAAAGATGTTAGATATGGAGTACGATTACCTATTAACTATCAACTACGAGACCGCGATATAGTATCGCTTGTCAGTGCACAGACAAAAAAATCCTAGTTTTCTATACCTATCTTTTCTTGCTTCATCCAGAGTGTCTTGTTCTTGTGATCTATTAGAACAATATTCAAGTCTGAAATTTGTTTTCGAATAGCATCTGCCTCTTGGAATTTTTTCTGGCTGCGAAGTGTATCACGTTGCTTGATAAGATTTGTGATGTCATCTTTTTCTTTGTCTGTTACCTGCACTACCTGTAGTCCAAGAATTGATACCATTCCTTGGAAAACTGGCAAGACTAGACCAGATATCGTCATTGTTAGTTTCTCTGATGATGCAAGTTGATTGATGTTTTTGACAAGTTTGAAAAAAGCACCTAGTGCAAGTGGCGTGTTAAAGTCTGAATCAAGCGCACTGTCAAATTCTGATTTTGATTCTGAAATGATATTTTTCACCTGGTCTAAGCCCTCTGTTGACTGGGAGTCGTCTGATAAAATCATCTCAAAGTAACAATTTTCTACCTGGCGCCATTTTGTTATGGTCTCCTTTAGAATCTCTTCAGAATAGTCGATTGGTTTTGTGTAGTGTCCTGAAAGACAGAACAGCCTGGTGATATTTGGACCCCATTTTCGTAGCACGTGGTCAATCGACTTTGTATTTCCAAGAGACTTTGACATTTTCTCTCCGTTTATTGTGACCATTCCAACATGCATCCAGATCTTGGCAAAGTTGATTCCTGAGAACGCCTCTGATTGGGCTATCTCATTTTCATGGTGAGGAAATATCAGATCTCGTCCACCACCATGGATCTCAAAGTTGCTTCCCAGATATTTCAGACTCATTGCAGAGCATTCAATATGCCATCCTGGTCTGCCATTGCCCCATGGACTCTCCCATGTGGGGGACTCGTCAGAGAACTTCCACAGTGCAAAATCTAGCGGATCTTTTTTTGTTTCATCTACTTCGACTCTTGCACCTGATACTAGCTCGTCTATTTTTTTCTTTGATAGTTTTCCATATTCTGCAAATTTTGATACTGAAAAATACACACCATTTTTTGATGTATATGCAAACCCCTTTTCGATCAAACCTTTTATCAGATTTATCATGTCTGAGATGTGCTCTGTTGCCTTGGGGTAAAGATCTGCCCTCTTTACATTTAGCTTGTCAAAGTCATCAAAATAATTTTTTATGTATCTTGTAGTAATGGTTCCAGCTAGAGTATTTTCTTTTTTTGCCCTGTTGATTATCTTATCATCAACGTCGGTAAAATTTTGGATGAGGTTTACCTTGATTTTTTTTGATTCCAGATATCTTCTAAAAACATCGAATACAATAATGGTTCTTGCATGTCCAATGTGGCTCTCATCGTATACTGTAACTCCGCACAGGTATATTCTCACAGAACTTGAGGTATCTACATTTTTCTCTGTTACAGACAGCGTATCAAAAATTTTCATATTATTCTATAGGACACATGGAGTTGCCATAGTTCTTTTATGTTCGCTTTTTTTGTACATTCTGTAAATCTTGTCAACATCAGAAATTGGTATCTCTGTAATCTTTGCTGTCTCATCGATGGCAAAACCCCTGTCTACTGTACAATGTAATATGGAATCAATCTCTTCATAGTTTAGGCCAAGTTCTGTTTCAGCAATGTGTCCCTCCCACAAGTGCGGACCGCTTGGTTTTGATATGATGTTATCTGCCACTCCTAGGTTTCTTGCAAGTTCGCGTATCTGGGTCTTATACAGTGATACTATGGGCAACAAGTCTGACGCACCATCTCCAAACTTTGTAAAGTACCCAATCAGGTATTCGCTCTTGTCCGATGATCCAAGAACAAGAGAATTTCTTGCATTTGCATAATAGTATAGCAAGTTTGCACGTATTCTTGCTCCTAGATTTGCAAATGCCAGCGGGTTCTGCTCTAGATATTTTGAATATTCCTTGTGGATAAAACCGATATCAATCAGCTTGTATTCTATTGAATGTTTATCAACAATCCTAATGGCGTCTTCTGTCTCGATGTTTGGAGTAATCTTTCCATTTGGCATTATCAGTGCAAGGGATTTCTCCTTGACAAATTTTGCACAAAGAGATGCAATCACTGTAGAATCTATTCCACCACTCAAACCAAAGACTAGCCCACCAGATCTTCTTTTTTCAATTTCGTCTTTTAGAAAATTTCCAATCTTATTTTGGATTGAATCATAGTCTTGTTTTGATATGTCTTCGATTATTTTACGATTCAATGTTTTTTAAAATGATACTAAGAAATTAAACTTATCAAACGTCTAGGTAAATTCCGTCTTTTTTTACTTCAACACTATATGTCTGGAGCTTGACGCCCTTGATGTAGTCCTGTAGTTCTCCTGTCTTGATATTATAGTGCCAAAAGTGAAGCGGGCATTCTACGATATCTCCGTCTAGTTTGCCTGGTGCAAGGGAACCATCCTGATGGACACATACAGAATCTAGTGCATGGAACCCATCCTGGTTGAATATTGCAATTCTCTTGCCATCAACTACAAACTCTCTGCCCTTTCCTGGGGCGACTGCATCTTTTTCTGCTACCTTTTTCCATGCCATGGTTTGTAAAACTAAATCTATCCAATATTTAGATTGTTATTTCTGATACTATTTTATATCCCCAGAAATTGTGATTTACCATGAGCCAAGTAAAAGATCCAAGTCTTTCA
>JAKEIJ010000129.1 GCA_022545805.1 Nitrosotalea sp.
AATTCAACAACTACGAGATGGTGGATTGATAATAATAAAAGAACCCGAAGTATCTAACGTACAATTTAGAAAATAAAACTTAGATCTCTTTAATTTCTGTTATAGTGCCTTGGACAGAATCCATCTTCACTATGGCTCTTTTCTCTCCAAAACCGAGTGCTACATACCAATCTCCGCTGTCTACATCAAATTTTGTCTCTAGTGTTTTGATCTCGTCTGACTTGACACCATATTTTTGTACAATTCCTGAAACTGCTACTGGTATTGCTTCTTTTTCTGTAGGAAGCCTTCGTTTCATTAATCCAATGCCAGGACTCATGGTATTCTCTTGATACCAACTGATATAATAGTTATTTCTACCAGAAACGAATTAAAATCAATAAAACAAAATGCTAAAAATTCCATAACAACATTCTATATAGCAAGATCATTTGGAATGTGAGTATGGCAATACCACAAATCGTATCAAAATCATTTCTATCACGACGAAATGAATTGTTATTCATTGTTTCAGTCTTGGCAGTCTTGGGTACTACTGGTGTATTGATTGGTGGAATATGGGACTCTGCATCACATGCTCTAAAAATCCCAGATAGTTTCTGGACAATACAACACGTAACTGTCTATTCAGGTGTGAGTCTGGTAGCATTTTCTGCCGCATTTGGAATCCTAATTTCTATAAAAAATAGAAAGATAATTCTAGGAATAACGATGCTTTTGATTGGATCTTTGATGCAGCTTGGAGGAGGCTATGTTGATTACAACTTTCATGAAATATATGGAATTGATGGATTGGTAACTTCCTCACACCTTACTATAGAATCAGGATTGTTGTTAACCTCAGTTGGTGGCTTTCTGATGCTTGCAAAGTTTGGTTACAGCAAAACAAAAAAACTAGTCCCATTCTCAATTGTGAATATAATATTTTCTGCCACGTGGATAGGATTTAATCTGTCATTACTGGTTGGCGCAACAATGTTGTGTATACCTATCTATGACTTGTTCTCGTCTGGCTGCTCTGTGATGTAGTTCCTCAGTTTTCTATACCCTGAAAAGACCAAGATCAACGCACCTGCAAATATCGATACTGCTGGAAAAGTAATCTCTTGAATCTTGGTATCGCCTATGGTGACTGCAAGTTTTACAGGCTTGTCAGAAAGATTGGTTAGTTCTAGTGTAACTTGATCATCATGTTCAAAATGAAAGTAATCAACTGTCACCTTGTTTGTTATCTTTCTTATATCTAGAAAGTTTCCATGAGAGTCAACAACTTTTGCAAGAATGTTGTTCTGATAACTTGTAGATGATATCAAGTAAAAACCAATTCCATCTCCCTTGACTTTTACTGGTACACTATTGACATCAAGACTGTAAAGTGAAAAACTAGTCGTGCTTTTGTTTGCCTCTGATAAAATAATCCCAGCTCCAATAGATCCTGTTATGATTAATAATATTCCAACATAAAACAACGAAATCTGAAGTTTCATGATGGTTAATCTTGTAGATTCTATCTATTTATTATATCGAGGGCCCGGTGGGATTCGAACCCACGACCTGGTGGTCCGAAGCCACCCGCACTATCCTGGCTATGCAACGGGTCCGATCAATTAAGAATTTAACGGGGCTAAATATCTGTCTAGATACTTGAAAATTTCACAACGAGTGGCAGGAGTAGAATATGCAATACGTGATATTGCACTAGAAGCAAGAAAACTCCAAAAAGAAGGCAAAAAGATAACCTATCTTAACATAGGTGATCCACTCCAGTATGGATTTCAGCCGCCTGATAGGGTAAAGGCGGCATTGATAAAAGCAGTCCGGGAGGGACAGAATTATTATGCATCATCCGAGGGTTTGCCAGAGTTGCGTCAAGCGATAGCGAAAAAAGAGTCAACAAAAGGTCTGAGAGTTTCAGAAGATGACATTCTTGTAACAAACGGTGTATCTGAGGGTCTTGAGATGATAATGGCCTCTATTGTAGAGGCAGGAGATGAGGTACTAATCCCAGGTCCATATTATCCTCCATATGCATCATACGTAAGATTGTTTGGTGGCAAACCAATAGAATTTTTGGTAGACCTTCATAATTCAACTCCAGATCTTGATGATATAAAATCAAAAATTACTAGCAAAACAGTTGCAATATGCCTTATCAGTCCAAACAATCCTACGGGTGTAGTATTTAGTGAAAAATCTCTCAAGGATTTGGTTGACCTTGCAAACGAGCATGATCTGTATATCATCTGTGATGAGATATATGACCAAATTGTCTTTGACGAAAAATTCACCGGAATAGGCAAGGTAAGTGGAGACTCGCCTGTAATTCTACTTAACGGATTTTCTAAAGTTCATTTAATGTCTGGCTGGAGAGTAGGATACATTGGGTTTAATCAATCAAAAAGACTGGAATTATTACGAGAAAATGTACCAAAATTATCTAGAGTAAGAATCGCCACCAACCTACCAGTACAGTATGCTGCACTAGAATCACTCAATGGCCCACAAGATTATGTGTCCAAGTTTGTCTTGGAACTAAAGAAAAGACGCGATTATACGATCAAGAGGCTAAATGGAATGCATGGTATAAGTTGTTCAAATCCAAAAGGTGCATTTTATGCATTTCCAAAAATTGAACACAACAAGTATGGTTCTGATAAAGAATTTGTAACAGAATTACTAAAGAAGACTGGAATTCTTACTGTTCATGGTTCTGGATTTGGAACTCAGTATGGCACAGGTCACTTTAGAATGGTCTTTCTACCTGATATACCTGTTTTAGAGCAAGCACTAGATGAAATCGAAAAATTTGTTGCCTAATATCTCCAGTCTGTAGCCTTTTTTGGAGTTATTTCTATAATGCAGTCAGTCTGGTCCAAGAGTTCTTGAGCTGATTTATTTTTTAGACTAGTAAAATATCGTAAAAGAATTTTCTTTGCAATTGATTCCACCATTTTTGTCTTTAAAATTAGTTTGGCTCTCCCCGTTCCCATCACGCCAATGATATTAGGTGATCTTATTCCTGTATCGACACAAAATGATATCTTGGAATTTTTTTTGATATTTTTTGCTTTTCTTGTATTTGTGTTTGTTCCTACATAGAATTTACCATTTGTATACATATACCACACAGGAACAATATGTGGATCTCCAGAAGAATCTATTGTAGCAAGTCGCAAAATTTTCTGTGATTTCAAAAACTTTTCATTCTTCATAGTTTTCTCCTCTAAGACCCAAGATAATTAGAAATCCTGCAATGCCAAACATGCCTACGGATATTTTTTCACTTGTTATGTCTGATGATGTAAAAAAGTCGGAGGTAAATTCTGGGCCCCAAATGAGCAAGTCTCGTATAATTGCAATTGATGCTACAACAATAAACAGTACGCCCATGGCTGTAAACCAATTCTTTCTTCTTACTTTGCCCATGCTAACTAGTGGTATAGTAACTAGATTATCTTTATGCCTGGGTTCTTCATCTTGTTTTTTATCATTGCATTAAGAAGAATCGGTGTTGCCACTTCTGCAAGATATGATAGAGAACCAGGTCCTAACAGTATAGGTCTGAGATTTTTTATCTCAGTTATTAGCTGGCGCACTATATTTATGGAATCTTCGGCATCTCCACAAACAAATATGTCAGAATCAAGCACAAGTTTTGGATCAACTAGTTTCTTTTCAGATATTGTATGAAATGCAGAAATCAACCTAGATTTATTCTTCATGTATTTTTGAACCAATTCAAATGCTGATGGCTTTTTGTCCTTGAATGAAATAAATTCAAATCCAAGATCGGTCTTTGTCAAAGGAACTATTGGAGATATCACTGTACAATTGTCTCTCACATGAGGTAACAGTTGGGAACAAATTGCATCTATGTTTTCATATGGAATTGACAAAACCAAAACATCGCTTTCTTTTGCAACGCTAGTGTTGTCTTTTCCTGAAATCTTTCCTTTAAAGGAACTATATTCTTTTTGTGCTAGTTCTGAATATTCTCTAGCAGCTTCTTCTGCCTTGAGAGATTCTCTTGAACCAATTATGACATCATGATTTTCACACCATCGTAGAGCAAATCCTTTACCCATTCCGCCAGTTCCACCAATTATTCCAATCTTCATGAAATCAAACACAAGCAATGTTATTATTATCTTTATTCAATAATTGTAATCGTTATTGCCACTAGTTCTTTTTCTACGACACGGCCAAGCCAAAAATAATGTTGAACGAATTTTAGCTGGGCGCACAAACGGATTTCCTCTAACTGATCTAGGAATTCAACAGGCGCAGCAAATAGGAAACTTTCTCAAACCATTTAACATATCTAGGATATATTGCAGCCCAGTAGAGAGGGCAGAACATACGGCCAAAATAGTTGCCGACAGCGTAGGCTTGAACTGTACTGTTGATGAACGACTGACAGAAATTGACATGGGATCATTTTCTGGAATGCATTATGATGACATGTTCAAAAAACATGGAAATGTCTTCTTGAAATTCTATCAAGGTCATCCGATAGTTGAGACAAATGGGATTGAGACATTTACAAGTGTCAAAAAAAGAGTTTTGGACATGGTTTCATATTGTATGAAAAAACATAATGATGAAACAATTCTGCTTGTCACACATATGGATCCTATCAAATCAATGATATCTACAGTACTCCAACCCAAGCCTGAATTGTTATATGAGATGATAATAAGAAATGCATCTCTTACTATACTAAAAAATGAGCAAGCGAATTTCTCAATGGTGGCAATAAACTCTATGAATCCTGAGAGATACTCTAACGAGTAGAATTTTTGACAATGTTTACCATATCAATATAACAGAACCAATATCTATGGGCTGGCAAAATCATATCTAGATTGAAGCTACTGATATTTGGATTATTACTTCTTGTCGTTACAAGTAATTTCTTGACAGAGGCTTTTGCTTTGGAGTTGTCTACTGACCGAGATGTATATTCTAAGGGTC
>JAKEIJ010000130.1 GCA_022545805.1 Nitrosotalea sp.
AAATATCCTGATGACAGTTTTGACAGCATGAAGATATTTGCAAAAGAAAAAGGTTTAGAGTTTACATATCTAGTAGATGAGACTCAAGAGATTGCAAAAAAGTATGGTGCAGTGTGTACCCCAGATCCGTTTCTATTTGATAGTGAAGGAAAATTAGTTTTTCATGGAAGAATAGACAATGCAATGAAGCCAGAAGACAAGCCTACAGAGAAGACAATGATACTAAACATAGAAAAAGTTCTTTCCAAAACTAAGATAGAGAAAGATTTTGACCCATCCATGGGTTGTTCCATCAAATGGAAAAGCCAGCAGACTTAAATGACAGTCGGTAAAAAAAATTTCGGGCCGATAGCTCAGCTTGGCTGGAGCGTTCGACTGATAAAATTATTCAGATATCGAAAGGTCGTGGGTTCAAATCCCATTCGGCCCACTTGTTTTCAATCTTTCTACAATAGATTTCAATAAATAGGAAGAATTTGTTACACTTTTGTTGTCAAGATTTAAGCTACCAGCATATCTTTCAGACAAGGAAGAGAACTAACATGGATAAAGATGAGATGTGCAAACAAGTTTTGGAGTTAGACTCACGAATAAGATTTGCAGGACTGATTAATGAAAACGGCAGACTAGTGGCAGGGGGAATGAAACCGGGATTCAAGTCTTTGGAAGATTCAAGAGATGACGAAATGTTATACATGGAACTAGTTTTGAGAGCAAAAATGCGAAAGGAATTTGATAAGGTTTTAGGTCCAGTGAAATTTGCCATGTCATACAGAGATATGTTGATCATCATGAGTTTTCCAGTAAACGAGAACATTCTTTTAATTTCAGTTGAAAAAGATGTTGACTTTGCCAAACTTCCTTTCAAGATTCTAGAAATAATTCATCATTGATTCTGGTAACTCTCGAATACCGTCTGACACCACTGTAACAAGGTTTCAACATCGCTAGATACAAAATCCATACCAGTCTTGGTCCTTTTCATGATTTTTGTACATAATGCAAGATGAAGATTTTTGCCAAACTTTTCTGTGCTGGTGTCAACTGCCTGTGAAAAGAATTTGATTTCTCCTTCTTTTGAGGAAAATATCACAATTATCATCACACCGTCACGTTTAGGCCACATCTTATTGAGAAATCTCTGCAAGTCAATGTCAAACATCACATCTATTGCAGACGACATGTCACCAAGCAGTGAAACTTTCCATTTTTCTGTACGAAGTACAGCCGAAGCAGCTTGGGCAAGAAGTGCATTCTGATAATCAGTAGCCAAAATAACGACATTCTTTTTAGGATTCACATCCTCTTCCAACAGACCAATCAGTGAAATGGAAGTCGAGATTATCTCATCGAGAAAGTTTTTTTCAGAACGCCCCATCTTTCCACCATCATAGGAATTTTCAACTGCCTCAATTGTTGGAATTATTACTTCACCCACTATCTTTGCAGGCGCAGCCCCGGAATGAAGTGAGGTTCTAATGAGAGTATGCGCTTCCCTGGCTGATCCAGCCAAGACATATTTTAGATACTTGTTTTGAACTTGGAAAAAGTCTGCTGGAAAATTGAGTTTATCTACTCCTTCTTCAATAAACCACAGATTTACACTGCCCATGTTTTTTTGTTTTATCAACCCTTCCCCAGCAAAAATCTTTAGATATTTTGACATTGTCACACGGTTAATTCGTAGTTTTTCTGCAATTTCAATTCCTGTCAATCCAGTCTTGGCAGGACTTAGAACATCAATCAATTTTTCGCGTATCTTATCTACATTATATTCGCGTGCCACAAACCTTGTTTAGGTTTCTGGTATATAGCATTAATAAAATCAACAAGGACCAAGATAGGTCCTTGTTGACCGGTACTTTGGTATGGTCTGGTTGGTCCAAGTTATGTGAGCCTGGTATGTGGTATACTACTAGCGCACTATCATTACAATAACCAAAAAAGTAAATAAGAAAAACGCAGAATAGATACCAAATACTTAAAAGACTTATCAGGATTTTTTCGAATTTTACAGGTTAGAGATTTTTATCGAATTGAAAAAATAATTCAATTTTCAACATAATGTTACATGATACTATAACATTCATCTCGTGTGGTTTATTGTCTTTAAATTGTTGAAGATAAGCTAACCATTAGTAATAACATTTGTAGCCACAAGTGTTAAATATTTGTACTTTAAAGTACGGTATAGGTAAGTAATATGCCAAAAGCAGGATTCAAATCAATAACAATTTCAGAGGAAGTATACAATAGATTCCATGATACTTACAAGAAGAGCAAGCACGAACTTGCAATGAAGGGAGTAAACAGTTTTGCAGGATATATTACATTCATGATGGAAGATCTAATGCAAAAGGATGACACCTTTGCAAGATACGCTCCGAAACTTGAGAAAATTTCCGTTGATGATGACAGAGTTGTAATAAAAGACAATATCAAAAATAGAATTGCAGAAGTAGCAGTACAGAATAATGAGCTATACTGTCTACTATGCGAAGAGAAAAATTGTGTTCACGTAGGATTTGTATTTTCTCTTCCAGAGATTTACGAAGTTTTAAACGCTAGAGGAATAAAACACCAAAGATAAAAGGTGCAGGAGGTGGGATTTGAACCCACGAACCCCTAAGAGACGGGATCACCCATTAGTATGATCTTAAGTCCCGCGCGTCCAAAGGCCATTGAAACCTTCTTTGGCCAGGCTCGGCGACTCCTGCGTTTTATTAGCGAGATGTCGGAGAAATTAAACGTTTTATGAAAAAAATTTTCCAGACCCAAGTAAGATTAATAAGGATTCAGAAGAGCGAGCTTGTCATGCTTCGATAGCTCAGCCTGGTAGAGCGTTACCTTGGTAAGGTAAAGGTCGCGGGATCGAATCCCGTTCGAAGCTTGAAGTTTTTCAAGGTTATTTAGGAATTGAAAAATAAAATGTAGTGCCTTCTCCTTCTTTGCTTTCAAACCAAATTTTTCCGTCTAGATTTTCAACAATTCCCTTACAGATTACCAATCCAAATCCACTTCCTCCATATTTTCTCTTAAAAGATATATCCACTTGATAGAATTTTTTGAAGACAGAGTCCTTTCTTTTTTCCAAGATTCCTACTCCATTATCTTTTACATAAAACAGAATCGAGTCTCCATCTTCCTTTGCTTTAATCTCAATTTTCCCCCCATTTGTAGGCACAAAATCAACTGCATTTTGAACAAGATTGTAGAAAACCTCAGCGAGTCTGATTTTATCACTTGTTAATGCCCTTTTTGTCCCGGTGGAATTTACAAACTCTATCTTCTTTTCCTGCATCATAGGTGTGCATGTTTCTACTATGCCATTCATGAAACTGTCAACAGTGAATTTTTCTTTCTTGAATTCCATTGTATTGCTACTAAGTTTTTGCACGTCAATGATATCACGCATCAATTGTTCCAATTTCATAGCATTGTCATAGATTTCATTTACTGCCTCAGATTGTTTTGTAGTCAA
>JAKEIJ010000131.1 GCA_022545805.1 Nitrosotalea sp.
CTTTACTTTCTTTGGTAAATCCATTCCTTCTATTATTTTTCTTCCATCTTCAACAGCCTCGTAAAGTTGAGCATCGATCTTCATGTCTTTTTCATAAATCTCAAGTATGTAACCGGTTCTTGTAACAGATTCTGGCTTGCCAAACTTGGCATCCTTTATCTCATCTTGTACCCATTTTGGAATTTCTTTTTCTTTTCCCATTACAAATCACTGTAGCTAGCCCTGTTTGTCTTTTTTGCTTGTTGTCCACCAATCACGATATTCATCATGTTTATCTTCACGCGTTTTTTCTCTTTTATTCAATCTGTATCTAATATCGCTTACCTGTTCCCTGGTTGCAAACAAACCGCATTTTTTACAAATGAAGTGTTTTGTATTTGCATCAAATTTCATTTCTACTACTACTTCTTTGGCTGCACATTCGGGACATTCAGTCAACGACGGCGATCATCAAAGTTATCCATAAAAGCTTTTGGTCAGATTCTGGTACGCGGTCTATGTCTTCATCCCTAAAAGGTCAGTTCGCCCATCTAAATGCCGCGTACCAGAACATTGTGTCCGAATTAAAAAATTATAATTCTTTCTAGTTTTCTAACATCTCTGAGATTATTTTTACTGTATTTTTTGTACCGCCTGTACTGTAGTGACTAGAAAACTCCAAAAGACTTTCCTGATACTTGTTGTAGTTGCTATGTATTGTAGAGACGGCTTTGACAGTCTGTTTGACGGTCGTGGATAGGATTCCAAGATTCTTGTCTTGTGCCCACTTTATCTGATTAGTATGTTCATCATACACTGGTATTCCTATGATTGGCTTTGCTTTTCCTCCCAATATCTCTCCCAATGCTGTATGAGAACCGTTTATCACTGCATATTTGCACAAATTCAGAATTGTATCCTTTTCCTGTTCTGACAAAAATCCTATATCTATCTGAATCCAGTCAATATTTTTTTCCAAAGCTTCAGAAATAGAATATATTTTTCCGTCTTTGCCTAACACTTTATCAAGAGACGGATCAGAACTTGCATGTGAAATTATTCTCCTTTCGTCAGTCATCTCTGAACTGTTGAAAGCTTTCTTGTAATTTTCCAAAGTTATTTTCTTTGTTGACTTGTTTCCTGTTATCATCCAATACCCGAAACTGTCTACACTTTCAACCAGTCTCTCTGCATCTGATTTGGGTTTGGAATGTGTTATCTTGCCGTTTGAAAAATGACCCGCATACACAACTTTTTCTTTTAACCTTTCAGGAAAGTTGAGATTGTATTCGCATATGGTATAAGGAGGAGGAGAGTCTGCAACAACTATCTTTGTTGCTCTTTCAATATTATTTGATACATACCTAACTCCTGGATAAAGATAAAATCTGGATGCCCAGAGCTTTGGTCTAAACTGGTTTGTGATGAAAACACATTTGACGTTTCTTCTTTGTGCAATTGCATTTGATCCTACGTCGCCGTCGTTTACTACCAGATCAAATTTTTGGTTATTGTATAATCTACCTTCATTTCTTAGATATTTGGTTACAACTGAAAGAAGGGGAGGTCTTCCAGATACTGGCAAGAGAAAATTAAGAGATGATAAAGCAATACTTGGACCCTTCTTACCATCTATGGGTATGGGCATCTCAATATTGTGAATTGTATCTTTTTTCTGAGAAAATTTTTGTAGCAGCTTTTGATAAATCTCACCACTGCTTGTATAATGCATTTCAACATCGTCTTTCATTGTATCTTGAATTGTCTCATCTAGATGCATCATTCTTGTAAAATGACCATTTCCCCAAGGATAGATGAATCCCCCTATCTTTTTCATAAAAGCAGGTAAATCCAACCGGTTTAAATTCTCAATGATTTGTTTTCAACGAATCAATTATGTCGTATACGTTTTTTGGACCAGCAGTAACTGGAATGGATTTGAGAGTCTTTAGCGCATCTTTTGCATGTCTTGATACTGTAGGCATGGAGATTTTCTTATAATTGAGATGTTTTTTACACAGATCTTTCAAATTTGAAATGTATTTTTCTAATCCTATCTCTTTTGCATTCTCAAAAATTTCGGAATCAATTCCCGAAAGAGGAAACCATGGAATGATCTTGTTTTGAGATATCATGTTTGAGTTGTATTCACAAAAAGATGTTGGAGAGATCATGGGTGATATGCCCAAGGATATTCTTCCAATCTTCTCCCTTGACGCTAATGATATCATCAACTGGGTTATTGCAGTAATTGTAGTCGGCAATCCTGAAGACCCATTCACCTTGCATACTTGAAGAATAATTTTTTCTTCAATAATTCTTGGCAGTATCTTGTTTATGATCTTCACTAATTTGAGCAGATCTGATTCATTACGATAACAAATCAAAATTCTTACCTCAAAACCCATCTTTATGGTCTGAAGGCAAGCTATTGCAGAGAGTTCATCATGAATACAACAAAGAATTTTTTCTTTTTGAGAGTTGTATGGAAGGCCGCCTAACCCTTTATCAATAAAAATACAAACATACGCATACAAATCTGTCAAGTAAACATATACTAGTCTGTCATGATTTGATTCTGAACCAGGTTTTGCTTCAAGAGACATACACTTGTCTACTAACATGGCAGTAGCTGCACCCTCTAGATCTTTTGCCAAGAAATTCCTAGCCTTTCCATCAATTTTGACATAGAATTTCTCTCCCTTTAAGAGCAGACTCAAA
>JAKEIJ010000132.1 GCA_022545805.1 Nitrosotalea sp.
CCTCCTGATTTTGCAAATTCGCTAATGGCAGAATCTACTGATGCAGGCTCTATTAATTCCAAGAATGGCCCTCCTATCTTCATGAGACAGATGTTGACTTTTTGGCTGCCTACTGGCATTGTGGCGCTTACTGTCTCAAAGTTTAGGTATTTTTTGAGTTCCCCCAATGATTCCTGGATGTTGTTTACCACTATTCCAATATGATGTAATTTCATGAAAGTTTTGGTGTTACCCGTGTACAATAATCTAACGAATTCTATGTTAATTTTATATTGATACTGGATTCTTCTGGTATCATGCTTGAAAAACTAGTCAAGGACTCCAAGGCACTTGAGAAAGCCATTGCTGGTGAAGAGCTCACATACGATGACGGAGTGGAACTGATGGCTTATGACAACCTCTACATGCTAGGTGCCGCAGCAGACTTGATTAGACAAAAAAGAGTTGGACAGCAAGTAACTTTTGCCGCATCTTATTATCTGAATTACACTAATGTCTGTGCAGCAAGCTGTCAAATGTGTGCGTTTTACAGAAAAGGAAATGAGTCTGATGCATATACCTTATCGGCAAAGGACATCGAGGGCAGGGTTGCAATTGCAAAAAGCTTGGGTGCAACAGAGGTTCACATTGTTGGCGGTTTTCACCCTGAACTTCCGCTTGAATATTATGAGGAAATGTTTCATACAATTAAAAAAAGTCATCCAGAGATGCACATCAAGGCACTCACTGCGGCAGAAATATTTTTCATTGCAAGACTGACAAAAAATTCTGTCAAGGAAGTCTTGACTAGATTGAAAACATCTGGCCTTGATACAATGCCTGGTGGTGGTGCAGAACTGTTTCACCCTGATATAAGAAATCAGATAGTCCGTGGCAAGTGCTCAGGGCAAGAGTGGCTTGATACAATAGAGCAAGCTCACAACCTTGGGATAAAGAGCAACGTTACAATGCTTTTTGGACACATTGAAAAGCCTGAACATATCGTAGATCACCTTGTAAAGATAAGAGAGGTACAAAAGAGAACCAAGGGATTTCTCACATTGATACCGCTGAAATTCAGCCTTGACAATACCGAACTTGAAAAGAAGGGTCTGGTGACCTCTGAGAGTGCCTCTACCTATGATCTTAGGGTTACAGCAGTATCAAGATTAATGCTTGCAAACCAACTTGACAACATCTCTGTATACTGGGTTGCATTGGGCAAAAAGCTTGCGCAAGTTGCCTTGACATATGGCGGAAATGACTTGGTAGGTACTGCATTCTCTGAGGAAATATATCGCGCAGCAGGCAAGGGAACAAACTCTTCTATAATTGAACTAGCAAATATGATAAAAGAAATTGGAAGAGAACCTGCACAAAGGGATACATTTTTCAACGTTTTGCAAAAATTCTAAAGGTCCGGGACATGTCTAAAAACATTTAGATATTTTATTTTTTATTTCCTGTTTCTTTTTTACGTGCTTGATGAAATATTTTTTTCATTTATAATCGCAAAAATGTAATCCTATGTCATATTGTTTCTGCCCGTCCTTTAATAGTATAGAAGATTGTTATATCACCTAATGACTAAACAAAAGACAAGAACAATTTTAGGAATCTTTGCGATCCTAATGATTGTTACAACACCGATCTTGACAACATCACATCCAGCATTTGCAGCATCCTCCACCGGACTAATTGTACCACTGTACTCTTATCCTGGAAGTTACTGGAATCAAGTAATACAAGCCAAGAATGCACATCCATCAGTACCTATTGTTGCTGTAGTAAATCCTAACAATGGTCCTGGATCATCTATTGATTCAACCTATGCTAGCTCAATTAAACAGCTACAATCTGCAGGAATTACTGTATTGGGATATGTGTATACTGGTTATGGTTCCAGAAGCACAAGTTCTGCTGAAGCAGATATACTCACATACCACAATTGGTACAATGTGAATGGAATCTTCTTTGATGAGATGTCAAATGTATCAGGTTACGAATCATACTATTCTACCCTGACTCAATATGTCAAGTCACACGGAATGACAATGACTGTAGGCAATCCTGGAACGGACACCCTATCAAGCTATGTCGGAACAGTTGATAATCTGGTAATATATGAAAATCCAGGTCTGCCAACAACTTCTGATCTATCTGGATGGCATACTAGCTATGCAAAATCAAACTTTTCCATGATTGCATTTGGAGTTGGTTTACCATCCCAGAGCTATGTCACAAGTATCACTAGTAACGTAAGTTATATTTACGTAACAGATGATAATCTGCCAAATCCTTACGATACGGTTCCATCATACATTGGAAGCCTAGCGGCAGAACTTGATACTGGCTCTAGCGGAACAAATGCTCCAAGTGCACCAACGGGATTGACAGCAACCACTGCATCATCATCAAAAATCAATCTGTCCTGGACTGCTCCATCAAGCAATGGTGGCTCTGCAGTAACCGGTTACAAGATTGAAAGATCAAACAATGGTGGTGCTTCATGGTCTACAGTTGTATCAAACACTGGAAGTACTGGAACAACATACACAAGTGGTGGGTTGACAGCAAATGCAACTTACACCTTTCGTGTCTCTGCAATTAATTCAGTTGGAACAAGCTCCCCGTCAAACATTGCATCTGCAAAAACATTTGCAATATCAACTGGTGGCACTGTAACCATAACTGTAAAAACAGTTGGACTCACAGGCAATACCATAACTGGATTGTGGACTACATTGACCTCTGGAAGTACTATCACAAATAGTGGTTATACAACCATGACCTATTCTGTAACTGCAGGACATGCATACACCGTATATGTTGCAAACTATCAAAACTATGTCTTTGATCATTGGAGTAATGGAAGTACCAACTCCAATCTGGTAATTACACCTACACAGTCTGTCACATTGATAGCATACTATCAACAGTAGATGTAATTGTCTGAAAAGACATTGTCCCCAAGGCCATAATTTGATGGCTCTTTATTTTTTAACTACCCTATCTCCAGATGTTTTTTATTATCAATTATGCTCGGAGTTGAATTACACTTTTTGGCAAGTTTTGTTGTGGGGCATTTTTCTCAAATGCAGTTGGATGCTGCACTTGATGTCTCTTGATGATTTCAGATATCTTTCTTGCAAGTGATATGGGCCCAGTTGCAGCCTTGCTTGTTACTAGAATGATGTTGTCAAACAATGGAAAAGAAAACATGGACAAATTTTTTCTGTTGGTGTGAATATATCCTATCTCTCCAAAGTCTTCGTCAAAATCTCTACCCATTGATATTGTTAATGCACATTGCATGAAAAACATCTCATTTTTTTGTTCGGGTGCTTGTACACTGGAAATTCCTTTAACTTTGTACTCTACTGGCCTTCCGTGCTTGTTTATAATGGACACTGATTGTATGTTATCATTTATTCCTAGAATGGTATCGCATAAAATGTCAAAATCTGTGTTGGTAGAATTATTCATATTGATAATTGTTGATGTAGAAGTTGTTATAAAATAGTTTGGAAGAATGTTCTATAAAAAAAACTGATCGCTATGTCTTGACAGTTGTTTGAATATTTCTAAATCTCGGCAGGCTTTTGCGTAACTGTCTTTCCTTCTCCGCCTTTTTTTCTACGCTTCAGACCGATGCTGATTAGTGTAATGAAAAACCCAAGACCACCAACTAGTCCTGCAATATTTCTAAGACCCATGTTTACTATCAAATCCTGATCAAAAGCAGTTTTTTCTTCATCTGTCATGTCTGGTTTGCCAGCAGGCTCTGTCTCATTAAGATAAGCATAAGACGCAAAGCCTGCTACAAGCATTGCAACACCGAGTGCCAAGACACGTTTGTCCATTGAAATAATTTCTAGACTGCAGTAAATAATTTAAGCTATGCGAAGCTCAAATTGTGGAACCAGGCCCTTTTCTATTCCAAACTGGAACAAGTTCCTGATTGCCTGCTCTCCTAGTATTCCCATCTCAATTGTTACGTCGTTTACATACATTCTGACAAACCTGTCAATTGTCTCCTTTGATTGTCCTCTGCCATACTGCATTGCATAGTCTAGTGCCTCACCAGGTCTTGCCATGCCGTATACGATTGATTCACGGAAAAACTCGTCAAACTTTTTGATTGTATCAATTCCAAAGTGATTGCTCATTACATTTACTCCAAGTGGTACGGGCAATCCGCCAGTGCTGTCTCTCCACCAGGAACCCACGTCTAAAAGTTTTACAAGATTTTTTTGGTTGTATGTAATCTGTCCTTCATGTATGACAAGCCCTGCATCGACCTGCCCACTTGCCACTGCATCTGGAATGTCACTAAA
>JAKEIJ010000133.1 GCA_022545805.1 Nitrosotalea sp.
CAATCAGGGCATAGTAAAATATGTATTGCAAACTCATTTAAGATAAATGAACTCAAAAAAGAAATTAAGTTCTATTCTGAGTGTAATAATTTTTTCAGCAATGTTATTTCCATTATCAAATTTTTCTTCTGCAAACGCTCTAAGCACCGACCTGACATCATCACTAGATACTTCACTTGGCAGTTCTAGTACAATATCGAACACCTCCATAAGTATAGCTGCTTCTACCAACGTAACTACAACTACCGGCTCCATATTTATCGGAAATCCAACAAGTGTTCCTTTACCCAACAGTACAATATCCACTGGAGCATCAACTACAATGGATGGAGTTCAGGTTTTTGATAACGGAACCATAATTACTTCAATCAATGGCGTAGCAATGAATTTCTTGTTTGATCCTAGTAGTCCTGCTAAAGCTCCAAAACCTGCTAGTGGCACTTCAGCAACTATAACTGTAAAGTCATGTGACTTGTCAGGAAATTCCATGACAGGCATATGGGACGAATTACATTCCTCAACCGGCAGCATGATAGGACATGACTATACCACAAATACGTATTCTATCACTACTGGAAAACAGTACACAGTCTATGTATCCAACTGGCAAAACATCGTATTTGATCACTGGGATGATGGAAGCACCAACCCATACAGAACAATAACACCTGCACAATCTGTTACCCTAACAGCGTATTTTTCCACAGGTAGCACTGGTACCACCGCACCACAATCCCCAACAAGTTTGGCAGCATCTGCGGTATCAACATCACAGATCAATCTAAGCTGGAATGCTCCAATTAATAATGGAGGATCAGCAATTACAGGATACAAGATAGAAAGATCAGCTAATGCAGGTTCTACTTGGTCAACCATAGTTGCAAACACAGTATCCATGTCAACGACATTTTCAGACATGGGACTTGCTGCAAATACATCATACACTTATCGTGTATCTGCAATAAATTCAGTTGGCACTAGTTCTCCGTCAAACACTGCTTCTGCAACTACTGGTACTAGTTCTGGTAATCGCTCTGTTACACAGGTTCAATCAGGTTTGGTTGCGTCAGACTCACTTACTAATGAAACCATGACACAACAACAACTACAAACTGGGAATGGATATTGGGCGTATGCGGGTGATGCTCCAGCAGAAAAAGCTCCATACAGCTTTTCAAGAGATACTCAAGGTCTCCATATTGACGTACAGGCACCATCAAGTGGAACATGGGCAGGATTCTTTGCCGAGAGTCCAAACACCAATGCGGTACTATTCCACTCTGTAATAACTACACCAGTTAGAACGGTACCAAGCCAGAATTACGAAAATGGAATGTATGTACAGACATCAAACGGTTTGATAAATTACATCACATGTGTCTCACTTACAAATACCCAGGCAACTTCCTGGGCAATCATAAACACATATGGTACAACCAATCAAGCTACCAAGTTTACGGTACTATGGATGGATAACAGTGCTAATCAACCATTGACAAGAGACTGTACAATAATCACAAACGGTCAGAATTATCTCAAAGTATATCTTGACGGCACAATGGTATACACAAGCAATAACCTGAATCTACAAATGCCAGCACCGTACAATACATATCTTGAACCAGAGACATCATACTCTGGTCAGCTTCTATCTGGTACCTTCCAAGACTATTATGTGTCATCAGATGAGACAATCAAGGTAATCAACAACCCAAGCAATGCAGCAAGAGCAGACATTGTGGATTCAACGGGAACCATGCTTGGCACAAGTCAAGTGTCAGGAGGGACTGCAACACTTGATGTTGGAAAATACCACTATCCACTAAGTGCAAACATCAAGGTATATGATTCAAGTAATAACTTGATTGCATCAGGTCCAGTAAACATCTATGGTGGTAGCATCTACTCTGTGAGTCAATAATTATTTTTTATTCCAACCATTCATGTTAAATTATAATCGATACAATAATTTTATTGTACAAATCTTGGAATTTTTTTCACAAGATGCGATATGGATATTCTCCCAGGACCGAGTACAATTACAGTTAACATGACCACAAATATGAGCAATTCAAGCTCTAGTCCATTCTTTCCAGAAAATGACTGTAATTTTTTCAAATACACCATGATTGTGAGCATCTCTATTGCAACAAGGCTTGCAGCTATTCGTGTCAACACACCTGCAACAAGCAATGCTCCACTTATCAGTTCCAACAGCCCTATCAGTGGAGCCATCTCAGAAGGGAGGCCTATACTTGAGAAAAATCCTCCAGTGCCACTGTCAAACTTGCCAAGGCTGTGAACCATGAGCAAGACACCTACAGATATTCTCAGTCCAAAATGACTAAGATCATGTAGCCTGTGAGTTCGAAGCGTGGCGTCTACCATGTTGCAGCTACCTGAAATGCCATAGTTATTGTTTACTGATACAGTTTACTCAGCTTGTTGCAACAAAATTCAGCTAATTTTTACTAGAATTACAATTCTTGTTCTGTTTTGAAATTTTTTATTTTAGATATCAAATTGATATTCCTTCCAGCAAGTGCACCAACACCTAACATCATAATCAGATCAACTACCAGTGTAACTTCAATTGCAAGCATACTCAGAGTCTTTTGGGATCCATATGCAGTCGTAAAAAAATCAGGACCTATGAAGACATATCCCAATACAAATCGAGATGCAAGCCCCACTATCCATATCACATATGGAATGTTACCACCCTTTGCATGGATTTTTCCATCATCTGACTTCCAAACCTTGATGCTATCTCGGACCAGTCTATGCGAGAGATATGTTGCACCAATTAGCATACTTGCATATGCAAAAGCAAACCAAATTGATACACCTATCTGAAAGGAGCTAAATACCGTAAACATGCTGATGCCAAAATATGATATCGTTACCAGAATAACTCGATTTTTGATTACAGGTCCTCCTGAGAGTATCTTTTTGAATCGAAAGACCATAACTATTGCTATCACTACTACAAATATCAGAATCTGAAATGACACCATATCAAGTCACTAGAATTTATGCATCTCTTGTAAATTTTTACAAGTTTTGAGGGTTTAATTCTTGCGTAGTAATAGCATGCAATCAGTCAAGAGGCAACAAAATGTGGATTTCAGCCCCTTTGCCAGTACCTTCAGATTCTGCCCATATCTTTCCACCATGAGCTTCTGCAATTCCTTTGCATACTACAAGGCCAAGTCCAGAGCCACCATGTTCGCGTGTTACAGAAGTATCAATTTGGTAAAACTTGACAAAAATTTGCTCAAGTTTGTTTTTTGATATTCCTACCCCATTGTCTTTAACAATTATCTTTGCATTTTTGCCATCATCATATAGTTTGATGATTATCTTTCCATTTTCCTTGGGACAAAAATCAATTGCGTTATTTATTAGATTATGTATGACCTGTTCTATTCTCATGGAATCACACATGCAAAATAGATCAGTCTGCAACTGTGTGGATATTTCAATATGATATTTCTCCAGAGTGGGTTTCATGTTTTTCACCACATTAGATAAGATGTCAGCCAAGCTGTGTCGTGTTTTGGCTATACGTAGTTGTCCAATCTCGATCTTTTGCACATCCAAAAGATCTGTCATAAGTTTTGAGAGAGTCTGTGAGTTTAGTTTTATAATTTCCAGTCTCTGCCGTTGCGCCTCAGTTAATTTGCCAAATGTATCTGTAAGTAATATGTCAACATACCCTTGAATTGGCACAAGTGGAGTCTTCAACTCGTGTGTTATCATTGTCAAGAATTCTTCTTTTGACTTGTCAGTTTTGCGTAATTGTTCATATTGTTCTCGTATGTGGAATTCATTTTCCTCAATCTTCTGTCTTGCGTAGTAAAGCTCAGTAATATCTTTGATGATGGTATTGCTCCTCATTTCACCATCTTTTTCATAAAATGTTGTTGCACTCAATAATGCTGGAAAAACTGTCCCATCTTTTCTTTTCATCCAGACCTCATTGTTTGTAATACTTGAGCCAGACTTCCATGAACCAAAGATTTCCTGCATAGGAACAAGACTTTTTTCTGCAGTATGATCAAAGATTGACATTCCAAGTATTTGCTGTTTTGTATATCCCAAGTTTGTAGCATAAGCATCATTACAATCAGTTATGATACCCTTGGCGTCTATCGTACGCATCAGGTCAGGCGATGTATCATAAAGACTGCGAAATTTCTTCTCTGCCGCAGTAATCTGGAAATTTGCCTTTTTTAGTTCGTCGTACTGCTGGTTTATCTTTTTTTGATCTTGCTCTATCCTTTCTCTTGCAGCATAAATATCTGAAATATCTCGAAATGCGACCGTTCTTCCAGTGAGTTTGCCTTTTTCATCAAACAGACTATTTCCAGAGAACAAGGTTGGAAATCTACTTCCATCTTTTCTTTTGAGCCAAATTTCAATGTTAGATACAATTCCTGATACTTTCCATTCCTCAATGCCTTTTTGTAGATCAGCATGACTTCGCTCAGCAGTATGCTTGAAAATCGAGCTTCCCATGATTTCTTCCTTTGTATATCCAAGATTTTTTCGGTA
>JAKEIJ010000134.1 GCA_022545805.1 Nitrosotalea sp.
CTAAAAGGGCTTTTTGGGATAATCTGTCATGCTGTCATTTCCAAAGACCTGTTTTTTATTTATTCAAAAAATCATTGATCTGAAATATTATTATATCACTGCAAAATGATGAGCGATACACAAATGAGTTTTCTTGATTTATACATGAATAGAAATCCGCTAATTACAAGTCCTAGTGAAGATGGTGAAGTATCTGCATTGGTTTATGGAATCCCATTTGATTCTACACATTCCTTTAGACCTGGAACAAGATTTGGTCCAGATGCAGTAAGACAAGCATTCAACAACATCGAGATATTTTCAACAAGATTTAACGTAGATTTGGAAAGTGTCAATATCGAAGATCTTGGAAACACATACCACACTGTAGTTGCAACCGAAGTACTAGACATGATTGGCAAAATAACCACAGAGCTTGCCGCTAGGGACAAACAGATGATAATCTTGGGAGGAGAACACTTGATTACTTATGGAACATACATGGCGTTTCCAAAAGAGACAGGTTACATCGTATTTGATGCACATTATGATTTAAGAGATGAATATGCAGATATCAAACTAAGCCATGCAGCTTATCTTCGAAGAATCATAGAAAAACGAGGAGCTGAAAACATTGTTCATGTTGGTGCAAGATCATTTGTAAAAGAAGAACTTGCATTCAAGACAGAACACAAGGTAAATGTTGTAACAGACAAAGACATTCGAGAAGGAAAAGGTCCAAAGATGGTAAAAGATTTCATGTCCACTTTTGATAAAATCTATGTCAGCATTGATTTGGATGTGCTAGACCCAGCATTTGCACCAGGAGTTGGCAACCCGGAGGCAATGGGAATCACCTCACGTGAACTGTTTGACATGATATACGCATTGGAGGGAAATACAATACGATGTATGGATATTGTTGAACTGTGTCCTCCGTATGACAATGGTGCAACCGCATCAGTTGCGGCAAAATTAATGTCCGAAGTCATTGCAATGAACTTGTCCCGCAAGTGACTTAAGGTAGATATTACATATTACTTTCAGTGGAATCTGACATTTCGGATCTTGTCAAGAAGGGAGACCAACTGATAATTGACGGAGATTTTGAAAAAGCACTGAGTTTTTTGGAGCAAGCAGTCATAATGCAACCAAATAACCCTAGTCTGTTAAACAAGAAAGGCGTTGCACTACGGGGTCTTGGAAGATATGACGAAGCCCTAGAATGTTTTAATAAATCGCTACAACTTGACCCAAGAGATCTTGATGCGTCATGATTGTACAGTTATACCATTATTTGTGGTCTTTTTGCCACACTTCGACCCATGTTAATTCGCATGAACGGTTTTCCCTTGGTCTCTTCCTGAATACTTGAAATAAATTCCTCAACTGACAAATTTTGAGGATCCTTTGATTTTCTATCTCGAATTGACAGTGTTGTAGAGTTGGCTTCTTTTTCTCCAATGACTATTATGTATCGTATCCATTCGGTTTCTGCATCCCTGATGCTTTTTCCAACACTCTCGTTTCTGTCATCTACATCTACACGAATGTTATTTTCTGTGAGTCTGTCAGCAAGTTTTTCACAATGATCTAAAAATTCAGGTTTTACTGGAATCAATCTTACCTGAGTGGGTGCAAGCCACAACGGAAACATGGGCTTTCTTCCCTCTCTTTGGTCTGTTGCAGCCTTTTCCAATAGTGTGTATATCACCCTCTCAATCGCGCCGCTAGGTGAATTATGTAGAATTATTGGATTTTGTGGTTTGTTTGTATCATCCATGAAATCAATTGCATATCTTTTGCCGTTTTCTACGTCAATTTGGTCAGTAGATAAGGCAGATGCCTTTCCTAAGTTATCCACATAATTAAATTCCCATTTTAGTACAAAATAGAAAAATCTCTCTTTCCACATTTCAACAAGCACTGGCTTGCCAAGTTTTGCCACGATCTCTTCAATTAGTGATTTGTGTTCATTGTAAAATTCTTCTGTAAATCTAATGGCCATTTCATAATCTTTATCGTCAATACCTAGTCCTTTTATCACATCTCGGGATAAATCAAATCTTTTTCTGAATTCCTCTTTTGCTTGGTTCATATCCATACACATTGCATGACAATCTGGCATTGTAAAAGCACGCAATCGTCTAAGACCTACCAGTTCTCCTGATTGTTCTCTTCTGAAACTATATCTTGTAAGCTCGTACAGCTTTAACGGTAAATTCTTGTATGATAGCTGGAAATCTTTTGCCATCAAGAACTGGCCAAAACATGCTGCAAATCTTAGAAAGAGATGTTTTCCTTCAGAATCAATGCTATACTGTCGTGCAGGAAACCTGTGGAAATAACTCTCCATGCTCGGATGATGTGAATCATACATGATTGGTGTTTCAACTTCAAATCCACCATACTCCATCACCTTGTCTGTTACATATCTCTCAATCAATGACTTCATGAGTCTACCATTAGGATAGAATCTCATGTTTCCAGCATCAGATGCAGGCTCATAATCTGCAATAGCTAGTTTTTTCATCAGTTTTACATGTGGTGGAGGCTCATCTACTGCTCTTTTTTTAGCAGCTTCGTATTTTGCCAGTACCTCAAGATTTGGATATTTTGCAAAATTGAACTTGTCAATGTCATGTAATATTCCATCAGGTGTGAGTATGTGCCAATATGATTTGATCTTGGATTCTGCTTTTAGTGCATTAGATGATGATTCTTTTTCTTCACCAACAGTTATCGTCTTGGAATTTTCAGCAAGTGGGTGACCCTTGACTTGGAGTTTGTAAGATTTTGTCCAACCAAAGGGGGCACGGTTTACTTCAAGACCAGGTGCATTTTTTTCCATTACTTGTAATAACAATAATGCGGTAGTTGGGGATGCTAGTTTTGAGCTTAGGTGAGCATAAGGGTATAACAATAGTTTGGCACAGCCAATTTTTTTCATTGATTCAGAAATTTCATTAATTGCCTTTTTTGCAACATCTTCGTTGTCTGACTCTTCTACTGCGACAAATGCTACTACGATTTCTTCAAACCGCTTTGACTGTGGTTCGAGTTCTTCAGCAGATTTTATTTCTTTTTTTACCGGAGTATATTCCACATAATCACAGTGTAATTGTAATATTCGCATGTTTTGTTTTTGTTTTAATTGTTGAATTAAACTTTATGCCAGGTTGGATAAATTTACCGTATAAAATATTTGAAAAAACTTGAAATGCCTACTGGGGAATAAGACATCTTTTATCGGCGCTTCATTTTTTCAAGCTTGGTAGTTATTCTGACTATTTTATCAATTATCTCGTCATTGCTACCCTTGCCTGCTAGGAACTTGATTAGCCAATCAATTTCCTCGTTATTAAGTAGATTTTCCATGTATGAAATCCCTGATTTTTAGGCACCCATAAGTATTCTCATGGATTCATCAAACAGATTTTATTGTGACATCATCACGGTTGTAAAGTATCTTTTCCGAAGTTATAGTAACAGTACAATTTTGCTTGAATTTCATCTCCTTTTTGTTTCCAACCGAATCTTTGAAGATTATGCTAGGCTCATTACTCAGATCTATTGAATACTGGGTTCCAGTCTTGAGTTTTTTCAGCTCTTGACATACTTTCATATCTATTAACAAGGAACAAGCAATAGAGTTTGATTCTGAGGTAGACATTATTGATTTTGTAATTGGCAATTATAAAAACGGTTGCGTCGAATTACAATAGATTGTTCTAGAACATCATTGTGAAGAACTTGATTGGTAAATCTAAGACAGTATGACGTTTTTACTTTTTTTATGGATAAAATCTAAACATAATATGGGGCAAGTATGTTCTATAGATACTTGATACGAATCAACAATCTGACAAAACGTTATGAAAAATTAACTGCGGTTGATAATTTGTCATTAGATATAGAACAAGGCGAGGTTTTTGGACTACTGGGTCAAAACGGCGCAGGCAAGACTACTGTAATTCACATGCTTGCTACCTTGCTTAAACCAACTTCAGGTTCTGCAACCGTAAATAATTTTGATATACAAAAAGATCCTTCAAAAGTACGCACTAGTATAGGCATTGTGTTTCAAGTTCCAAGTAGCGACGACCTTCTAACCGGGTACGAAAATCTACAGATACACGCTATGCTTTATGGCGTAGACCCAAATATCCGAGAAAAACGCATCCAAGATGCTTTTGAACTAGTTGGTTTGACAGACAGAAAAGATGATCAAGTGAAAAAATATTCGGGTGGAATGCGCAGAAGATTGGAAATAGCACGAGGACTGATTCACAGTCCAAAAGTATTGTTTCTTGATGAACCCACTCTAGGACTTGACCCTTCCAGTAGGGAGACTATGTGGAAGTACATACAACAACTTGTAAAACAAGAAAAACTTACGATTATTCTTACAACACACTACATGGAGGAAGCAGACATGTTGTGCAACAGAATTGGTATAATGGATAAAGGAAAAATCATTGCACTTGACACGCCTAAGAATCTAAAATTAATGTTGGGTGGAGATGTTGTTAAACTCAAACTAAAAAAACATGATTCTGATACCATGGTTTTGAAAAACCTCTCATGTGTCAAGAAAATGGGCTCACTAGAGGGATATGTCATATTAGGAGTTGATGATGCAAAAAAGAACATTCCAGAGATTCTAAAACATGTGGAAGCAGAATCTGTGGAATATTCCAGTCCTACACTAAGCGACGTCTTTTTGAAATTGACTGGAAAAAACATCAAAGAACAAGCCGAAGGCGGATTTCTGGAGAGATATGTACAATATGACAAGAATTAGAGTATACTCTGACAAGATCTATGCCTTATGGTTAAGGGAAGTGAAAGTATTCTTTAGAGAAAAAAGCAGGCTTGTTGCATCAACTTTTACACCGTTATTGTGGTTGTTTGTCATAGGAAGCGGATTTAGTTCATCAACTTCTGTAACGCATTCGATAGATTATCAGAAATTTATATTTCCCGGAATAATTTGCATGTCCGTTGTTTTTTCAGCAGTATTTTTTGGTTCATATATCATATGGGACAGGAAATTTGATTTCTTGAAAAGTGTCATGGTGGCACCTGTATCTCGGTCTACCATTTTCACTGGAAAGGCATTTGGAGGTATGACTAATTCTTTGATTCAAGTATCAATATTACTAGTGGTTGGTCTCATCATCGGGGTACAATTCAGTCCATTGGCTCTAGTGCAGACGGTTGTGATTGTCTTACTTCTCTCATTTGCTCTCACGTCTCTGGGTCTAACCCTTGGAAGTTACATGACAAGCCTTGAGGGATTTCAAATGATAATTAGTTTCGTGGTATTTCCATTATTCTTTCTCAGTGGTGCGCTATTTCCAATCGACAAGCTACCACAATGGCTTTCAGTTTTAACAACTGTTGATCCTGTGACCTACGCAGTGGATGCTCTTCGAAATATTATACTAGGAATAGGGAGTCATTCATTAGGTCTTGACCTGCTTGTCCTATTGATATACAGCTGCGTGCTTGGTGCTTTAGGAACATATTCATTTAGAAGAATGAAAGCTGTTTGATATTATTAATTGATGATAGATCCTCAATTATAAAATCATGTTTTGATTACATTCATCATTGGTATTGTAAGTGGTATCATGATAACCACAAGCGGCATTATGATTTACACAGCCTATTCGCATAAGAAAGTGGAGAATGCTAATTTGGTTCTTCTCCAGCCTGAGTTTCTTTGGGAATGGAGGTTTTTTCATAGGTGGAATATTGGGTATAATTACAGGTTCTCTGGCAGTAACAAGGGTAATCGCATTTTTGATTTAAAGACTAAACCTCTCAGATAAATGATGCTAAACTATATACATAATAGATTATGATTCCGGACATCTTAGTTGGACTTCCAAAGGCCATCATTACACTATTTGTGGTAATTGATCCAATTGCAAGTGTACCTGTAATTATTGCACTTACAGGCAAGATGGAAACGAAACAAAAGAAATCAAATTCAAATTTTACCGTGATTACCGTAGCAATCTTACTTTTTATTTTTGCTTTTGTCGGTACTACACTTCTCTCAACCCTCAGTATTTCCATATACAGTTTTATGATTGCAGGTGGTGTTCTGCTTTTCTTGGTTTCAATGGAATTGCTCACGCATGGAGAATGGAAATTTGGTAGCCAGAATTTGCAAGATGAATCAGGAATTGTTCCACTTGCCTTTCCACTACTTGCTGGACCTGGTGCCTTGACAACAGTGATGTTATCATTTCAAACCTATGGTCCGCTAGTGACAGGATTGTCGATAATCATAGTATCAGGCATTACGTATGGTATTTTACGATCAGTTGAACCAATCTATAGGTTCTTGGGAAAAAGAGGTTCCATGATTATTGCAAGAATATTTGCAATAATCATAGCAGCTTTTGCAATACAGTTTATCATCGATGGAGTCAAACAGATATTTTCATTGAATTAACACATATTCTTAATCTAAATTAAAAATCCCTAAAGAAACATGGATAACCAGTTTCCATCTTTGCCATCATCAACAAAAAAACAATGTTAACAATAAGGAAGATTTATGGTGTTGTGCTAGGCAAGTCACTCTTCATCTTCTGTTTCCCTAATCTCTTCTTGTGCATCTTGTTTTACTTGCTCCAACTCATGAGTTTCATCTTTCATTTCTTCCTGCTCTGCCTGACGTTTTTCATTTGACGCTTCATGCTTTGATTTCCAAATGGCTTTCAAAAATTTCTTGATCATTCTAATTTGCACTTGCCTCTGCAATAAGAAAGTCTTTCACCAAACCAGCGCGTCTCTGCTGAACAGCCTTGATTATACGTGATGCCACTTCTGCTTGCTTGATTCCTCGATTGAGTGGATTACTGTCGTATCTATTAGCGTATGACAAGAATTCGAGCTTTTTTATCCCGTGATTTGCACCTTTGTAATTATTTTCATTTTGTGATCTGTTTGTCATCTATAGCTTATGTGACTATCGCACTTAAGGTAGATCAATGGCATATTCTTTGTAATCAGGAAGAATGTTCAGTAATGTAATTACTTTGTGTCCCGCTTACTTGACATTGTGTACTGGATCTTCACATATGATGCGGATTTATGATTGTGCGAAAGGTTTACAGATTTTTTTCCATATGACAACACTTATCGAAATTTAAACAAAGAGGTAGAGTTCTATCATAGAACTACAGTGATGATTCCTGCTCCAATTATTGCACCTAGTGCCATGAAAAGAAGATCAAATGCGATTACTTTTCTAAATGACGCATGCACTTCTCTCTTCCAAACGGATGTTCCTGCTATTTCTGGTGCACCGATAAAGGACAAGAATCTAATTTTGCCTGTCGGTTTTCCTATTTTGTAACGATTCAGATTTTCGTCTATTTGATTCACCCTTTGTATACGTGATAATGACACTTAAGGAAACATGACCAAAATAGGATACGCCAAACTCATTTACTACCATAAATGCCAACTGGGGTTCAATAGTTGTGAAGGTGTAATTCAACAGGGTCTCATATTGTCTTTTGAATTTGCGAGTATTGGATTATGGCATCATTAAAAAAGCGACTGACTTGCAATAGGCATGAAAAATACCAGAACTGTAGCCACAACAGTTATTCCTAAACCTACGATGAGAAGGCTCAAGCGCACCGATCTAGAGAATATTCTACCCAATATACCACCAATGAATAAAACACCTGAATAAATCACGGTCAACAATATGTAATTGTCAGAATTTTTGTTGGCTTGCTGAGCTTGGTCTAATTGCAACTGGGATTCTTTATCAAACGCTTGTGCCTCCAACATGAATGTTCTATTATACTGAGTCATGTCAAAAGGATGAAGAGGTGCATTTGGATTATTCAGCGGATCTGTTTCCATCCAAGCTTGAACTGTTGTCTTCATTTCAGGACTGAATCTTGCAAAATAAAAATCACTTAATTTTTGATTCTTGTCATGCAATGCATTAACATATTCAATGAAAGTCATGGAATCAAGTGTGGAATACTGTCCCTGTTGGATGTTTTTTAAGACAAATTGTAAATCATTGCTATTTACTTCATGCAGTTTGAATGTTTGAATTCCGTTCCACAATGTAGATTGGTATGCACACCATGCTATAGCAACTATGATTACTGCTAGCATTATAGCGGATATGATCTCTATCTTTTGATCTATATGTAATGTTTTATCAGCCATATGTCCCAGTGTTTTCCTCTAAGGTTTTACGTATAGGCGTATCGGTTTTACACGAAACTAAGAGGTTTTCCAGATGGATCTCGATAAATCTGGTGGATTTTTAATTCACACCTGTGGGTATTACAACCAATATCAGGTACTGAACAAAATTTGTAAAAATCTAAAGAATCATAAGATGCAGAGTTTGGTTTTCATCAATATGGTTGAATTGGACTTTTTCATGGATAAGACAATAGACGTATTGATTGCAACATCATTAGGAATTTTCATAATGGTATTGCACCGACGAGCCGATAAGCGAGTTCACAAGATGATCGAAGATCTCCATGATTATATCACCACAGAACATCGTGAGGTAATTTCAAAGATTCATGAGATGATGGAAGCTGAAAAGAAAATAGACGAGGATGTTCACACCATGGTTTTAGAACAACAAAAATTAATCAAAGAACTGCATGAACTGTCAACAAAGGATAATAAACTTTGAAGAAAGAAAATATCTAATTTATCACAACTATAGAAATTGGATTTAGTTAATCTTTCAAGGCGAAGGTTTTGTAGTAATCATTCCCTCTTCTTCCATCAAAATTTCACGATAATGTTTTATTTTTTCAATGTCTTGGTGATTGTATGCGTCTGCCAAATTTTCATTTACATGTATTACATCTTTGTTGATGTTTTCATATGCACTTCCTATGCGTGGAGGTAATGCATCTGCTTGTACTTGTGTCACAATTACACTTCCAGGTGGAACAAATTTGTCATCTGCAATCACTACTCCATTTGTTATTGTACTTGAAACGCCAATTGCTACATTGTTTCCTATTTTTGCATTAAAAATCAAACTCTTCATTCCAACAAATGTATTATTGCCTACCCATGCAGGACCATGCACCATAGAACCATGTGCAAGACTAACTTTAGAGCCAACAAATACTGCATATCCTCCATCAAATCTAGAATCATTAGCAAGCAAACTGTCTCCGCTTGCAGAGAATCTACGGTTATCAATATTTTGTCCATCTATTGTGGTTTCTAGGGCATGTAAGATCACACCATCTTGGACATTAGAATAATCGCCAATGAATATTGGCGTACCTTCATCTCCTCTGCATACTGAAGTTGGTGCCATCAAGACCATCTTACCAATATGGCAGTCACCGATGACAACTGCAAATGGATGTATAAAAGAATCATTTTCAATTTGTGGAGAGTTTATTTTGTTGTTAAAATCAGTCTGTACATTTTGATGAATATTTGGCCATGGCATAGTTGATGATGTATCCGTCTGAGAAGCTATCGAGCTGCCAACATTTTGTCCAATCAGAAATGCCGCAATTGCAATGGATGCAATTATTGGAATTATAATGTATTTGTTCAACATGTTGAGTCAGAAAGTAGTATGTATTATGGATTATTCTTGGATATAGGGATGATATACAATTCATTTTTGCGTTCCATTTATCCGTAAAATAATCAAAAAACTACTATTTGACAAAATTTGGCCTTGAAATTTTTACTTATCAAATAATGC
>JAKEIJ010000135.1 GCA_022545805.1 Nitrosotalea sp.
TTCTTGCTTCTTGTGCACTTTCTACCGAGGAATTTTTCGAGCGAGGATCAGATTTTGGATATGAAACGATATCATGTAACAATACTGCAGCTGTTACGATTCTGATATTTGCTTTCTCCTTTCTTGCAAGCATTGTTGCATTTTTGAGTACCCTCATAATATGTTCAAAATCATGAGCCACATCATTTTTTTCAAGCCTCTTTCTGACCTGCTCTTTTAATTTTTCAAATTCCAATTTGCTCACTGATGTAAATTCATTCTATAGATTAAGGTCATGAGGGTCAGTTCTGATTCATGCCTTGATGAAAAATCCTTCAAATGTGATTAAAAAGAGCAAATAATTCCAAACATTTCGATCCCAGGCCCCAGTTATACAAAAAATAGCAACCAAGTACAATATATTTATAAATTAAAATCACGTATAAATCCTGTGAGCACCAAAGCGTGGAAATGTTATCGATGTAATCTGACCTTTACAGATGAATCCCACGCTGCTTTGCATGAAGATCTATCAAAGCATAATGTAAGAGAGATCCAAATAGTAAAAGTATAGAAACTAAAAATAGATGGAAAAATTTTCTAATGAACACTAGTATGGATTGCCATGGGTGAAAACCACCGAGGTTTTGATGAACCAAATCGTAAACAAAGACAAAGACGAGAGAAAAAGAAGAGAAAGATGCAGAGGGTGGGATTTGAACCCACGAACCCCTAAGGGAAGGGATGTCTTACGAAAGATCTTGAGTCCCTCTCGGTTGACCGGGCTTCGGTACCTCTGCAACGAGAGATCCCTATACTGAATATATAACTGAAACCGTGTGCGTCTTTTTTGAATTCCTCTTACTGTTCACTAACGATCTTTTCTGACATTGCAGGCATGGTATAGAAAAACTCGTCTTCAAAACCAAAATCCTGCTTTCCAGTCTTTCTTAATGCTTCAAAGTATTGCATACAGTTTATGTAAAACTCGTTTGCTTTTGGTTGGTTGTCTATTTGCATGTATATTGATTAAAAAAATTGGGTTTGTATACCGATGTAAGAAACTTTAGACACTGTTATTGTCTTTTTTTTATTACTTGTGATGACATACGAAAAGATTGTTCAGAATCTGAGGTAACCGGCCGCTTTTTAATACTGGATTTCTAAAATTGCTTAAAATGTACGTTCTTTATTGTGTAGTCTCTTGAATTCCAAGCCATGCATAGCCTTTTTGTTCTAGTTCGTCTGCAAGCTCTTTTGGACCTTCCTTTATCATCTTTCCTTGTGCCATTACATGGACATAATCAAGCTTGTCCAAGAACTTGAGAATTCTTGCATAGTGTGTGATTACAATGACAGTTGCATCTTTTCTTGAGACTGCACTAATTGCCTTTGCTACAGCTTGTACTGCATCAATGTCTAAACCCGAGTCTGGTTCATCAAGAATTGATATCCTTGGTTGCAGTACTGCCATCTGTAAAACCTCTGATCTTTTCTTTTCTCCACCAGAGAATCCTTCGTTTAGATATCTTGATAAAAAGTCGTGCTTTAAACCGACTTCATCAAGGTTCTTTTTTAGATAATTCTGAAACTCTCTTACTGTGAGAAAGACTTCTCTTTTTTCATCTGCAAGTGATTTGCTTAGTGCATTGTATGCAGTTCTAAGAAAATGAGAATAACCTACACCGGCAACCTCTGTTGGATATTGAAATGCCAAAAACAACCCTTTTTTTGATCTTTCATCAGGTGAAAGACCTAGGATACTTTCTCCATCTAGTAAAATATCTCCTTTTGTAACTTCGTATTTTGGATGACCTAAAATTGTATATGATAATGTACTTTTGCCAGATCCATTTGGACCCATGATTGCATGAACTTCTCCTGGACCTGTCTTGAGATTTACTCCTTTGAGAATTTCTTTACCGTCTCTTTGCACATGCAGGTCTCTAATCTCAAGTATTGCCATTAGGACTCATGATTACTTTTGGCTATATAATCTAACAAAAAATTAGCTCTGTCTAATCGATTTATCAGTGTCTAGTCTTCGCCAAGTTCCTTGTCTACTTTGTCTTTTAGTGTCCTGTATTTAGTAAATCTCTTGTTCCAATGTGAAAAGAAGCGGTATTCCTTTATTGCAATGAATAGCAATATCGCAGCAAACACTATTGAAATTACGATAAATATTCGCAGTCCAAAAAATATTGACCCTACATGAGACCTGTCCATTCCGGGCGGAGGCATCATTGGCAAGTCTCTGATTACTGTGCCGTTTTGATCTACAACCTGAAGATGCATTCCGTTAACACGGTGCATGTCTGTAAAGTTATACCCGCCTGGTTCCAAATGTCTTATGTTGTAATCTGGATGTTCAAGCAAAACTCCACCCAATACCAATGCAACAGGTCCAAAGAATAATGCACTTGCAATAAAAATCAGAAATAAACGACGTGAACTGTTAGTATGTGATAAGAGTTCATCTAAAATTTCAAGAATATTTTCAGATTCTTTTTTCTCGTCTTTGTCATCTGCGGCCCCATTCTTTCCTGGCGGATTATTCTCTGGCTCTGGCATTTACTAGAAACACTCCAGTTGCATTAAAAATGCTTCGCTAACTTTGTTCTCTATCACGTTTTTCACTCCTTGGAAATATGTCCTCATATGGTTCTAGAATTAACCTGCAAAATTCTCGCCCCTTTTGTGTCACTGCGTATTTTATTATTTTTTTATTTCCCCATGCCTGCTCTGTTCTGTTTATGAATCCCTTTCTCTCCAGGCTTTCAAGAATATCTTTGTGCTTCATTAAATTTAAGCCGCAAAAACTGAGAAGCGATGTTTGATTAAGTTCACCATGTTCTGTCAATTTTAATATGATATCTTTTCTAATGTAGACTCGGTCTCTGTATTCGTGTGACAAGATTATTGTTCTGCCGTATAAATAACGTATTAAGCTTTTTACCTTGATTTATCACAAAAATTACAAACCCACATTGCTAATACTTTTACCTTTCAGTAACAATGTTCACTGACATAGTTGCACAATTTTTTATTAACTAAATGTGATACTGATACTCAATGAATACAAAAGACCTCTTCAAGAACCATAAAATGCTTGCCGTCATAATCGGTGTAGCGATTATTGCTACAGTGGGAGTGTCAGCAGCATCTGCACAAGTTCAAGGAACACAAACTACACAACCTCCAACAATACAGGGTACCATCAACTTACAGCAGACAATACTGTCTGGAGTACAGACAAAGTTTTCTGCAGCATCTGATACTGCGGCATCAGCAGTAACAAATGGAAAAACAATAGGTGGAAGCCTGACTGTTGTACAGGGATACGTAGTATACAGTTTCCAAGTAGTCGATGACAAGAACGTGGTATATTCCGTGATTGTCGATCCAGCAAATGATAAAGTGCTGTATACCTCTACAGGCCATCAATTTGGAATGGGCGGTTTTGGCATGGGTGGCCAACATGGAATGATGATGAAACATAAATTCCACATGGGCGGTAATACTCAAAACTCAGCTCCAACTACGCCTGGAACTACAACAACTCCATCCAGCGGATCATCATCCTGATCCAAAATTTTTTTTTCATTTTTTATTATATACACATTTGAAAATTTTTTTCCTTGAATAACATTGTTCATTAACAATGTTTGATAAGCGTTTTATTCAAAACGACTGGTAAAAAAATTATGGAGTCTGGACTTGACGCAATTCCAAATTTTGAACGTAAAATACCATCCCAAGAGACACTAGAGTCTATTTGTGAGATTATTCTAGATCTGGATCCTGATATCAGATTTGCCGGGGTGATAAACAATAAAGGCAGACTTCTTACTGGGCATACCAAGAAGGGAATTCGGGCTTTTACAACTCAGATAGATCAAGAAATGTTGCTCATGGAGACTGCGTTGGGAGTGAGGATGCGTAAAGAACATAATTCGCACTTGGGACCTGTAATTTTTACCATTTCTTATGGAAGTAAAATAATCTCAATAAACTTTCCTTTAGATGATGAAATTCTATGTGTCTCTGCTGAAAAAAAGATCAATCTTATGACTGTGCCGTTTCTAATATTGAAATTTTTGGAAGCAAACTTGGGTAAAAAAGATGTGTCATGACAAAAGGCTGTGACAAATAAAACATGTTTGATAAGAAAAAGGAATTCAAATGCAAGGAATGTACTATGATATTTACTGATCCTAAA
>JAKEIJ010000013.1 GCA_022545805.1 Nitrosotalea sp.
GAATCTGTCAAAAATCAGATAATTCGTGAAGTCGGATTAGGCAACGTAGATGCTGCAACTGCAGAAGAGGTAGGAAAGCAGATGGGACTAAAAGACAAACCATTAGTTCAGTTTATAGATATTTTACAAAAATTAGCAAAGATCACAATAGACAAAGAAGCAGAACTTGCAGAAATAAATCCACTTGCAGTATTAGGAGACGATTCAGTTGTCGCCCTAGATGGCAAGGTCATCATAGATGACAATGCAATGTTCAGACATGAAGAGTTACGTAAATTCCAAGAAGTCTCTGAACTTGAAGAAAGAGCAGAAAAAAGTGGATTTTCACTTGTCGAGCTTGATGGGAACATTGCAGTAGTAGGAAACGGAGCAGGTTTGGTCATGTCTACTCTTGACATGCTATCAGACAACGGAGGCAAGCCTGCTTGCTTTTTAGATGTAGGCGGTGGTGCAACTACAGAAACAGTATACGAAGCACTCACTTTGATTAGCAAAATGAAAAAGGTAAAAGGAATACTTGTAAATCTTTATGGCGGAATTGTCAAGACCACAACGGTCGCAACTGCATTTCTCAAAGCATATGAAGACAAGATAATTGATCTTCCAGTCTTTGCAAGAATGTCAGGTGCGGAGGCAGACAAGTCAAAAGAAATGCTCAGGGGTTCAAGAACAAAAATGTTTGATACCATTGAAGAAGCAATAAATGCAGCAGTAATTGAGATGAATAAAAATGGTTGATCTTTTCGAATTACTAATTGGCAAAGAGGGAGACAAGGATTACAAAAAGAAACCTGTCATAGTTCAGGGTATTACAGGCAAGTTTGGCTCATTTCATACACAACAAATGTTAGCATACGGTACAAACGTAGTAGCAGGTGTAACACCTGGCAAGGGAGGACAAAAACATGAAGGAGTCCCAATTTATGAGACAATGAATGAGGCTGTAAAAGCAACAGGTGCCAAGATTTCAATAATTTTTGTTCCCGCAAAGTTCTTTCTTTCTGCAGCAGTAGAAGCATTAGAATCAGGAATAAAATTGCTCATTGCAATACCAGAACATGTTCCAGTAAAAGACGCATTAACAATTGTTGAACTAGCAAAGAGAAAAGATGCAATTGTAGTTGGTCCAAACACTCCAGGAATCATAATACCAGGAATAATCAAGATAGGAATCATGCCAGCATCACCTTTCAAGGAAGGAAGAATTGCAGTAATATCTAGAAGTGGTACTTTGATGTACGAAGTATCGCACAATCTATCTGTTGCAAACTTTGGCCAGAGCATATGTTTTGGAATCGGGGGAGATCCAATCAACGGTACACCACTAATTCAGGCATTTGATACGATAAGAAACGGTGCAAATATTGACGGCATTGTTGTAGTAGGAGAAATAGGCGGAGATGCAGAAGAGATGTTAGCACAACACATCATTGATACTAAATTTGACAAGCCAGTAGTGGCATATATCGCAGGACGCGCAGCACCAAAAGAAAAGAGAATGGGACATGCAGGTGCAATAGTATATG
Source organism: Nitrosotalea sp. (assembly GCA_022545805.1). Lineage (GTDB taxonomy): Archaea > Thermoproteota > Nitrososphaeria > Nitrososphaerales > Nitrosopumilaceae > Nitrosotalea. The sequence goes on from JAKEIJ010000013.1 coordinate 1,527, forward strand.
GAAATTATGGTTCTGCAGAATCAAAGGTATCCATGTATGCCAAGGCAAATGTGCCAGTAGCCAAGAGACCTGCCGAAGTACCCATGCTTCTTGCAGGAAAGCTTGGAAAAGGTAGAATCAAATAGTAGGAAATTGGAGAAATAGAAAATGCCGATAACAGATCCACTAAAAAAATCAATAGCACAGAAAGCTAGACTTCACTTTAAAGTCTGTTTTTCATGTGGTGCAAAAAATCCAATTAGTGCATCAAGATGTCGCAAATGCCACAACGTCTACCTTAGATTAAAGAACAGAACGCTCGGAATTAAAAAGTAATTAACAATCTCCGCCGCAACCACAGCTATCATCATGTGCCATTTTTAATGGGTTTTGAGCCTCATGTTTTGCTTTTTGGTAATGTGCGACATTTAGAATTCTTTCGACAACAACAGGGTTTGTGACACGATTGGAATCAATCCATTGTTCAATGTCATCTATTTTGTAAACATTTCCACTCGACAAAATTTTTTTGAATATATCTCTGATAAGGTCATCTTGCTCACTACCAAGTGTTCCATTACATTCAATGGATGCAAGGGGATTCAGCAAAGCAAGTGAATTTTCCGAAAGAGCCACAAATTACCAAATTCAGAATCAGTATAAGAATTTTCCAAGATCTCTTGATATATGGGTGACTGTAAGATTTTTCTGAAGATAGTTTGTTTATTATCAATTTTAAAAATTATGATGAGATAGCAGGTACAAAGTCTGCCCGTTTGGCAAAGAGTGCAGCAAAGGTTGCAAAAAAACACAGAGTAAGAATCATAGTCTGCCCTCCACAGCACATGATGTCAGAGATAACCAGAGTTTCTGCAGACGTATTTGCACAACACCTTGACAATTCAAAGGCAGGTAGCACAACAGGTTTTGTCATACCAGAGATTGTAAAAAAATCAAGAGTCGAAGGGTCTCTCATAAATCACAGCGAGCATAGAATACCACCAAATGAAATCGAAGAAATGGTAACCAGACTAAGAGAGCTGAAAATGACATCAGTTGTATGCGTACAGGATGTAAGTGAGGCATGGCAATATTCAAAACTTAATCCAGATTATATCGCAATAGAGCCACCAGAGCTTATAGGAAGTGGAAAGGCAGTATCCAAAGAAAAACCAGAAATAATAACAGAGGCAGTTAAAGCAGTAAAGAAAGCAAACAATTCCACTCAGTTGTTGTGTGGTGCAGGAATTATTTCAGGAGAAGATGTATCACGTGCACTAGAGCTTGGTGCAAAAGGAATACTTGTTGCAAGCGGTATTGTAAAGGCAAAGAACTGGGAAAAAACAATAGAAGAGTTTGCGTTGGCATTTACTAAAAAATAAGTTCAAGATAATTATTTTTTCGTAGACGATAAATACATGTAGTTTGACTCAATCACATGAGCGTAGAAAACGACATACTTGAAGAACTAAAGAAGATACGAGAGGCACTCACACCAAAAGCTACACCTCCAGAACCAAAAGGTCTCATTGCAGAATTCAAAGATTTTATGGGTAAGGCAGGAGTCTTGGGTCTTGCTATCGGTTTCATCATGGGAACCGTAATTGGCAGAGTCGTGACAGCCCTAGTGCAAGATCTCATCATGCCAATTCCTAGCGCATTCATATCAGGAGGAGACTGGAGAAAAGCAATTGTTACAATACCAGTAGGAAACGGAATGAATTTTGGAGTAGGTGACTTCATCAGTGTTGTGATTGACTTTCTCATAATCGCCTTTGTTATCTTCATCATGGCAAAATTCGCACGAAAGGCTGGCTTGAAATAGCCTTTCACATATTTTTTACAGATACTTGAAGAAGACTGAAATATTGAATCAAGTCTTTATTTCGCATAATGCTTCCAAGACTCGAATCGATAAAACAAGCACGGATGAAGATAGGCATGACTCAGCAAAAACTTGCTTCCCTCACAGGAGTTAGCACCTCGATGATAAACCAGATCGAGTCTGGGAGATGCCAGCCAAGTTATTCCACTGCAAGAAAAATATTCGAAGTATTATGGTCACTTGAAAGCCAGTCATCAACCAAGGCAGGAGACATTTGTAGTAAAGAAATTGCCAAGCTCAAGGCACATGATTCACTGCATGATGCAATAAAAAAAATGCAGGAACTATCAATCAGTCAAATGCCAATCTTTGACGGTCTCGAAGTAGTCGGTGTCATAACAGAAGATGGAATCATAAAACACATTTTGGACAACGATGAGACTGAACGAAAAAGGATCAAGATAGCAGAGATAATGGACCCAAGGCCGCCAATTGTAGACTATAACACTCCAGTCAAGACACTTGTATCTCTAATAAGATATTCAAAATGTGTTCTGGTGTCAAAGCAGAGCAAGATTGTAGGAATAATTACGGCATCAGATACTCTCAAGCTAGTAGACTAGTTTTAGAATTAGCAGTTAGAAAAATTTTCTGTAAACTACAATACTTCCAAGTATTGCAACCATCACCACCATAGATGTAAGCACTCCAAACTCTGGAACGGTTATTGCTTGTTGTACATCCGGTGTTAATGAAATAATATCATCAGGATTTGCCCCAATGACATCAGCAAGACATGTCCTTGATTTATTATACAGGTCCCATGTTTTTTGATCCTGCATAAGGACATCATGTTGTTGCAATGCCGTAGCGTTTGGATTTGTTTTCATGTATAATGTCATTCTGTCATTTATCCTGTGAACAACATCCAAGTAGATATTAGTCTCAACACTCCTCCCAAATGGGTTACATACATAGTTTCCAGATTTATCAAATTCTGCATATGCAGACATGCTACCAGTGCCCAGAATAGAGAACGGTAACACTATTGATGGCAAGATAAGCAACATTAGAAGAATTTTCTTTGCCAAGACATCTTGTAACCACATCATGCCTTAAAAAAATGGCGTAGAATAATTCCTAATGAATTTGAGATAGTCGTACACCTTGGGACCTAACACATGTTTTTAGAACATTTAGGATTTGGGATGGGAGCACAGCTCTGCCAGTACCCCGTGCAACGATTTTGGATGCATGAAGATTATTTTAGTCCCACGTGAACCAGGCCTTATCTCTCCCAAGAATTTTATTCCACACACTTTCATTCTGTCAACTTCTTTTTCAATGCCTTCTGTTTCAAGGGCAATATGATGCAGTCCCTCACCTTTTGTTGTCAAGAATTTCTTGATAGGGCTTGTTTCTTTTGTGGCCTCCATAAGTTCAATTCTAGAATTATTTAGATGAAGAATTGCAACTCGGACTCCTTCAGATTCCACAGTCTCAAATTCTACTTCGTGGACACCAAGTGCTTCTTTGTATTGTTTTACTGCATCATCCAAGTTGTTTACTGCAATTGCGACATGATCTAGTCGCATCTTAGAATGTCTCCTTTGGCTGGTAAATTCCAAAGACTTCGCGGAATGTATTGCTAATTTCTCCCAGTGTAGCATAATTATTTACAGCATCCAAGATAAACGGCATTAGATTTTCATCCTTGTCTGCAGCGCTCTTCATTTTTTCAAGTGCATGTTCAACTTTTGTATTATCACGGGTGCTACGCAATTCTTTTAGATTTGCCATTTGTTGTGTTTGAATGCTACCATCAATCTTCATGATTTCAGGCTTTTCCTTTGCAGCATCAGTGAATTTGTTGACACCGACTATTACTCGGTCTCCTCCATCGATCTCCTTCTTAAGTCGATAAGCATTCTGCCTAATTTCAGATTGGAAGAATCCTCTCTCAATTCCCACAAGTGAGCCTCCCATTCTGTCTATTTTCTTGAGGTACTTGTTTGCCTCTGCTTCTATTGTATCAGTCAAATTCTCCACATAGTACGAGCCAGCAAGCGGGTCAACAGTTTTTGTGATTCCACTCTCATGACCCACAATCTGTTGTGTTCTTAGAGCAATCTTTACTGCAGATTCTGTAGGTAGTGCAAGTGCTTCGTCTTTTGAGTTGGTATGAAGCGATTGGCAGCCACCAAGAACTGCTGCCATTGATTGTACCGCAACACGTATGATGTTATTATCAGGCTGCTGGGCAGTAAGGGACTCTCCACTTGTCTGCACATGGAATTTTAGTTGAATTGATCGTTTGTCTTTTGCGTGGAATCTGTCTTTTAGTATCTTCGCATAAATTCTTCTGGCTGCACGGAATTTTGCGATCTCTTCCAAAAATTCGCTAGTACAACAGAAGAAGAATGAAAGTCGTGGTGCAAAGCTGTCAATTTTCAATCCCCTGTCAACACATGTCTCGATGTATTCTATTGCATTTGCAAGAGTGAATGCAACTTCTTGCACTGCGTTACATCCTGCTTCCCGCATGTGATACCCAGATATTGATATTGGGTACCATTGAGGAACTTTTTTTGAACAATATTCAATCATGTCGCCAATTAATCGCATTGATGGACGCGGTGGATAGATGTAGGTATTTCTTGCAATGTATTCTTTTAGGATATCATTTTGTGTAGTGCCACGTAGTTGCTTGCTGTCAACCCCTTGTTTTGCACCTGTTGCAATGTATAGTGCAAGTAATGTAGATGCAGTAGAGTTTATTGTCATAGATGTGCTTACTTTGTCAAGAGGAATCCCACCAAAGCATTTCATCATGTCTTTTAACGATGTAATGGAAACACCAACTTTTCCAACTTCGCCCTCTGCATGAGAATCATCTGCATCATATCCAATCTGGGTTGGCAAGTCAAACGCCATAGAAAGACCAGTCTGACCTCTTTCAAGAAGATACTTGAATCTCTGATTTGTCTGCTCGGCAGTCCCAAATCCAGTATACTGTCTCATTGTCCATAATCTGTCCCGATACATTCCAGGATGAATTCCGCGTGTGTATGGATATTTTCCTGGCTCCTCTGTCTTGCTTTTTGGTTTAACCTTTGAATCGTAGAAGCGTTTTACTGGAATATTAGAATCAGTCTTGATAGTTTTTACCATATCATATTAGCCCCTTGGATATTTTGTCTGCTGCCTCAAATGGGTCAACTTTGCCTGACTGGACTTTTTTAAGATATGTTGCATACGATTTACTCGAATCAAGCATTGTTGTAACTTTGTTTTTAACATTATTTAAAACAATATCTCGTAGTTCAAAGTCTAGTCTAGAAGCCTCATTCTTGGCCCGAGTCTTGTGTTTTGTTTTCATGAATTCTTCCAATTTTTTTGCAAAATCGGCAACACCCTTGTTTGATTTTGCCGAAGTCATCATCACAACAGGGTTTTTCTCAGACATGCCGATAAAGTCTCGAACAGAATCAAAAAGTTGATTTGCTCCAGGCAAGTCGCTCTTGTTTATCAGATAGATATCCCCAATCTCTGTCAGACCTGCCTTTATTGTCTGGATACTGTCTCCAGTATGTGGATTAAAAACAACAACTGTTACATCTACAACTTTTTCAATATCAACTTCAGTCTGTCCAGCCCCCACACTTTCAATTATTATCGGATTAAATCCTGCATACTCTAAAACTCTGATGCTGTTTCGAAGCGATGTCGATATAGCACCTGTTGCACCCCTTGATGCCATGCTCCTAATGTACGTCCCAGAATCAGTAGATTCAGTCATTCTCACCCTATCACCAAGTATTGCACCTCCAGTAATGTGGCTAGTCGGATCTATTGCAAGAACTGCACTCTTGTAGCCAAGCTTGTTTAGCTCAAGGCTGGTTCGGTTTATCAGAGTACTCTTGCCTGCACCGGCAGGTCCTGTGATTCCAATCTTCATAGATTTGCCAGAGTGCTTGAAAATCTTTTTTATGATAAGTTTAGCGTCTTTTTCGTTATTTTCAATTATAGATATGGCACGAGCGATTGCTCTTCTGTTACCTTTCTTAATTTCTGCCACAATATCCATAGAGAGGTCACGCAAAGAATCCACAATAAAGCTTATTGTTATGCCAATAAAGCAAAGAGATCCCCAAGGGTATGATTTTCAAATAAAGCTTTTAAAACAGAAAATTTACTTGTAAAGTACATGTCTCAAAAGGCTCAAACAAAGAGAATTAGGATCTTGGTTTCAAAACTAGGTCTTGATGGCCATGACAGAGGAGCGCTGGTATTATGCAGAGCCTTTAGAGACGCAGGCATGGAGGTAATCTATTCAGGGCTTTTTGCAACTCCTGAAAGAATAGCCCAGATAGTAGAAGACGAAGATATCGACGTTGTTGCACTAAGTCTTCTAAATGGCGCACATCTTACCCTGTTTCCTAGAGTTGCAAAAGCAATCAAGGACAAGGGAATAAACGATGTTCTAGTAATTGGCGGAGGAGTCATCCCAGAAGATGACAAGCCAGCACTTGAAAAATCAGGAGTATTAGGAAATTTTGGACCAGGAACCCCGCTTCCGTCAATAATTGATTTTATTCAGACAAACCTTTCAAAGAAATAAATTTATTCAGTCGAGTCCGGCCACATCATCTTTCTCATGTCTTTTCC
>JAKEIJ010000136.1 GCA_022545805.1 Nitrosotalea sp.
GATGCAGCTACGTAAGGATTTGCAAATTTTTCTGTGAAATTATCAACAAGTTGTTTTTTTAGTACAGCAGGATCTTTTGCAGAATCAAGTTCTTTTCTATTCATAATTCGTACAGCCGCTTCAGAACCAAGTACGGCTATTTGTGCAGTAGGCCACGCATAGTTAACATCAGTTCCTAGATTCTTGCTTGCCATTGCAATGTATGCACCACCATATGCTTTTCCTATGATTAATGTAATTTTTGGTACGGTAGCCTCACAGTAAGCATACAAGAGTTTACTTCCATGACGAATGATTCCAGCATGTTCTTGTTGGGTTCCAGGCATGTATCCAGGAGTATCTACTAGTGTGATAATTGGAATACCATAACAATCACAAAATCTGATAAATCTAGATGCCTTGTTAGATGAATCAATATCAAGAGCTCCAGCCAATACCATGGGTTGATTTGCAACAATTCCTACTGTTTTACCATGAAGTCTGGCAAATCCAACTACAACATTTGGTGCAAACAATTCATGTATCTCAAAGAACACATGATTATCAACTATAGAATTTATGATCTCTTTCATATCGTATGGTTGTAGAGGATTTTCTGGAATAATGTTTATGAGATTGTTGTCTAGGCGATTTGGATCATCACCAGTTTCTACAATAGGTGCTTCCTCAGTACTATTTTGAGGAAGATATGACAAGAGTGTCTTTACAATATCCATGCATTGGTATTCATTTTTGCCGACAAAGTGTGCGACACCACTATTTCTTCCATGAGACATTGCACCGCCAAGTTCATCAAAAGACACTTCTTCTCCAAGAACTGTCTTGACAACCTCTGGACCTGTTACAAACATGGTAGCAATCTTATCAGCCATTATAACAAAATCTGTCATTGCAGGTGAATACACTGCACCACCTGCTGATGGTCCTACACTAATAGTAATTTGAGGAACTACTCCAGATGCAAGTTGATTATGATAGAATATGCTAGCAAATCCGTCAAGACTTAGAATTCCTTCTTGAATTCTAGCTCCACCAGAATCAATTATTCCAATTATTGGGCATCCAACTTTTACAGCATGATCCATAATTTTTGTAATTTTTTTTGCTCCCATCTCACTGAGTGTTCCACCAAGTACTGTAAAATCATAGGCAAAAAGAAAAACTTGTTTTCCGTGTATAGTCCCATATCCTGTTACTACTCCATCTCCAAAGAATTTTTTATTTTGCATGTCAAATTCGTAATAATGATGAGTTGTCATGGCATCAATTTCGGTAAAACTTCCTTCGTCAAGAAGCAGGTCAATTCTCTCTCTAGCGGTAAGCTTGCCTTTTTCATGCTGGCCTTGAATTCTTTCTTCGCCACCGCTTTGCTCTGCTTGACGCCTTTTATGTAAAAAATTTTTTATTTTTTCAGAATGCATGATTCGAATTAGAGACTATATACAACCTATATTAATTTAATCAGTTTTAACTTCTCTAATACCATCTCGGCCGCCCTTTGCGTTGCGGAAAACATTCATCCCAATATGGTAATTTTCCCACAATCCTTCTATAATTTGGAGTTCTTCCCTAGCAGACTGGAGTGTTTCCTTGGTAGACTGGGGATCAGATTCTACTTTTGCAATCAGATTCCTCTTTTCTACAAGAAGACCCTCTAATCCTACTTCATAGTTGGATTCCCCATGAAACGCTGGATCTAGTGGTGCTATCTTTGTGTTAGGCTTTGCCATTTGCTTTTCAATCTTAGGGGTTAGATTTTAAGGTTTTACAGCATGTAAGTTAAAGCCAGAAGATTACATGCTAGAAACCAAGCTAGATAGAGACTACCGATCTAATTCATGTCATCAAATAATTGCTAAGATTTCTAATGTAGACATGCAATATTTATTGAATATTTAACATTGGATATTTTTTTGTCACAGAAGTTTGATAGAGAGTGAAAGCATTCTTTTCATCACTACATTTTTTACATATGCACATTTGCGATACTTTTTCCAGATCACAGTTATCTGCAAATTCACAATTGGGACATCCCGCAGGACCTCCACAAACTATGCACTTTAGCTGTTTTACTTCTGCACAACCTTGATGTTTGACACCCAATCCTTTGGCCCACAAAGCCACCTCATTGACTTCAATTTTTTTATTACAAACAAGACAGGTGCCAGGAAATTTCATAGGAATTGTGCGCCAGCTCATTTTATCAAAGCCATCTCCTTTTGGACGATTTCATTATCAGATTCGTTTAGAACCATTTCGATAGACTTGTTTTTCATACAATAGAGAAGATATGGAAGATAGAAAGTTGAAAATGTACTCCGTGAGACATGCATTTGTTTTGCAAGGCTTCCCGTCAATCCCTTGATTGCCATGCCGTCCCATCTTATTCTATTAAGGGTAGGCCATGGAAGATTAAATTTAGAATATTTTATCGCGGTTCCTTGTTTGTATAATTTTACCAAGATACCATCTAGATATCGTAAGAGTCGCCATTCTTGTTTTCGCATTATTTTTCCATACAACATATCAGCTTCAGACAGGACATCAAGCATTTCACAAAGTACATTCACATGAAGAGAACTTGTTATTACACTAGAGTAAAACGCATTGATCTTCTCCCAAGGATCTATTCTCAAAGAATAAAGTATGGCTTGAGCTTCTTCAGGCGATTTGGCATTAAAAAATAGATTTACTGACGTTTCTACATCATTAGTTTCATAGGACTTATCAAGTTGAGGCTCAAATCCTCCAGACAATGCCTGGGCAGAATTCAGAATTGACCTGATATCACCGCGTGAATCAATAATCATTTTTATCATGTTGCCAATTGGTATTGATGCACCTTCTCGTTTGAGAATTTCTTCAACATACAGTCGCATCAATCTAGGAGGAAGTGGTCTAAGTTTTATCGTAGTCACAACTTTTTTTATTGATTTCATCTTGTCAGACGTATCAGAATTTGCTGCAAGAACTATTGGCACGGTAGATTCTTTTAATATATCAACTAGTGCATCGACACCGCCAAAATCAGATCTTCCGTGTATTCCATCTACTTCATCAATGAAGATCATCGGCTTGCCAAGTACACTGCTATTACCAAGAACTGGGGTGAGAATGTCTTGAATTTTCTGTTTGCTTCTTACATCACTTGCATTCATGCTGATTAGATCATAACCAAATTGCTTTGTTCCCAATACAGCCATAGTTGTTTTTCCAATTCCTGGAGGGCCTACTAATAAGAGGGGTTTTGTTCCTTTGATCCATTTTCCAAGCCACTTTACAAAGGATTCCTTTGCTTCCTCATTTCCAACCATCTCAAGCAAGTTCTTTGGCCTATATTTCTCAGACCACATCATATCAAATCACTTGGGAATCTTGGACTCGAACTCTTTCCATAATTTTTCTTTTGAAAGTTGGTTAAACCAATACATGTTGTAATGCTCTACTGTTAGGAAGAGAAACTCAAGAAAATCCTTGTGTGAAAAACTCTCTGGCAATAGCTCAAGAGCAAGTCGTGCCTCTCCCAGATAGATATCACTTTTCTTCATGGTAAAATCAAATCCTTTTTGGACATCACCTGTGAGAAATGTATAGTACAGAGGCCAAGAAGGAACTTTAACAAATTTATTTTTTATAGAATCTTCAATCTCATTTCCACATCCAACAGATTCTGCAGCTTTTGCCATTCCTAGATAAAAAATCTCTCCAAGAGGAAATCTTGCAAGTGTCATGTTCTTTCCAGCAGTTCCCATTACTGCTCTATATTTTTTGTAACACTGAATCATTTCTTCCTCAGATATGCTTTTAGGATTTAGTTTTAATTTAAAATCGATGTATTGACCAACGCGCGCATCTTTGAATCCTCTCTCAAATTCTTCCAACACTTCTTTACCACCAACAGAAATCTTATCTCTTGCAAGCTTCAAGATGTATGGATTCATCAACTTGTAATCATCCAAAAATTCCACATCTTCGTCTTTGTCCATTATTCTATCCATCGGTTCGCTTAGGTCAATTGCTATGATATGTCCATCAATAATATCGGTTTTTTTCTTGCTGTCGTTGTCATCTCCAAAATACTGGGAAGAGGCATCGTATAACGCACTGAACACTGGAAATGTCATTTTAACAAAATTGGAATTGAGTATTCTGGATACTCTATCTAGAAGAGTATCGTAATTTTCCAATCTCTTTCGTACTTCCTCTATCTGTGATTTTTGGAGAATTATTTCGGCAGAACCTACTTCTTTAGCAAATTTTTCTTGTGTTTCAAATGGATTAGGGTCAGATTTTATCTCCTTCAATAAGTCTTCGGTAAATCTTTTGGTAAATTTTGGAAATTCTTCTTCTGCTTCCTTCTTGTATTTATCAAATAATCGATATCCCTTACTTTTGAACAATGCCTGCTTGACAATGTCTTTTCCAGGTTTGGTGGACAAGAGTGCTTCCTTGCCAAATATAGATTCGTCTTTGCTACTCACACAATGGCACAACTTTTTTGCTATTTATGCATTAAGCCTCTTTTTTATTACTTCAAATAAATTAGGACCTAGGAAAGAAAAACTTGTGAAAATAATCGAGGTTTTAGAAGAGGCTGCAAAGCGAGTGCACAAGAATGTAAAGCACTTGGCAGGAACAAAAGAATCCGGTACAGATCATGGAATAGGTGCAGGAGGAGACATATCACGCAGAATTGATATCGTTGCAGAGAAAACCGTTCTTGATTATCTACGTGAGATAAATTTTGAGTGTACAGTATTTGGAGAGGAGTGCGGTATGGTGGAATTATCACCAAATCCAAAAGGGTTTATCATAATGGATGCAATTGATGGCTCAACTAATGCAGTCAGGGGCTTACCATTCTTTTGTTGTTCGCTTGCATATACACCTGAAGACAAACTAAGTTCTGTTACAGATGGAGTAATAATGGATTTACATAATGGAGATTTGTATTCGGCATCAAAAGGCAAAGGCGCATACATGAATGGAAAAAGGATTCATGTCCATAAAGAAAAACCAATTTATTTTGTTGTGGGTGTAGATATTTCAGGAATCTCTCCAGATGCGTTACCCCAATTAGCACCGATTCTTTCAGCATCAAACCATGTAAGACATTTCGGAGCTGTTGCACTTGAGCTTGCAATATTTGCTCGCGGACTAGTTGACGTATTTGTAGATCTAAGAAGAAAACTAAGAATTACAGATGTTGCTGCAGGATATCTGATAGCATTAGAGGCTGGCGGATACGTAGTTGATGAAAATGGCATGCCACTTGATTCAAACCTAAGCTATGACAAGAGAATTTCATTCATAGCAGCTGCAAATGAAGAAACACTTGCAGATGTCAGGAAAAAACTAGGTTTATCAGCCAAGATCTGAGATTTAATTTCTAATTTTACACATTCCAGAGAAAAATTTATGGCGCCCTTGGCGGGATTTGAACACGCGTCGAGGCCGTGACAGGGCCCCATTCTAGACCGGGCTTTACGAGGATTGGAATTAACCGCATCCCCTCTATACTACAAGGGCGTTAAAGTATTGTGACAGAAAATCTGAGTTTAAAGCTTTCTTTTCTTCAAAAAATTTTGTAAAAGACTAAATTATACACAACTATGACCCTTCGCTATGGGTTCGTAGCTCAGCCAGGTAGAGTACCGGACTTTTAATCCGGCTGTCCGGGGTCCGAATCCCCGCGAACCCGCTTAAAATTAGCGATTTAATTAAGATATGAAACCGTCCGAGTGTTTAGAGAATCATATCATTTCATACAAAATGACCCAAAAATAGAAGAATTCTAACTAACTTAGGTTCAGTTCTGGAAACTCTGCTTGCTTGATTCCCAAGTCATGCTGGAGTGTTCTGATCTTCTTTGCATATTCAGTCATTCTGGTGTTATCACTCTGGACCTTAGCGATCTTGTATCCACGCCAGGCTTTTTTGAGTGCACCCCATGTCTGACCCGCAGTGTAGTTAGGGTTGTTCGTTTGTGGTTGTACGAATTGATACATACTAAAGGATGAGTTGTAAAAAACAGATATCAGTGCATGTGTTAAGTAAAATCAATATAAAAGTCAAGTTTCTCACATTAAATTCGTGTATTTACTAATTTTACCTGTAAGAATTTTCAATTTTTCTATGTTTCTGATGTATTTTAGGTTTTGTTTTTCATCAATGCCTTTAGATTATTCCCCAGATTTTCAATTGCTTCTCTTACCTCACTAGTTCTCTTACGGGTCCCTACTTGATATGCCTGAATTTTTCTTTTCCTGTCTGTAATCATCCTTTGTTGTTCATGTTTACCAGAGGATCCTTGTGACCGTCTTGTTTCAAGCGATGATTCAGGAGTTGTAGACTGAATAATATCATAGAGTTTTTTTGAATCAATTTCGTTAGATGGTATTGTCTTTTTTACTTCAGATATAGATAATTCAGTTAGAGATTTTTTTGAGTTGACTGCTATTTGTACCAAGTGTCCAACTATTTTGTGTGATACCCTAAATGGTATTCCTTTTCGCACTAGATGTTCTGCAATATCAAGAGAAATAGAAAATCCCCCATCTATTGCTTGTCGCAGTTTCTTCTCATTCACTGTCATTGTTTTAAGAAGAGAGTTTACCACAATCAATGACGATATTATTATCTTTGAAGTTGGCCAAATTGAGACCTTGATTTGTTGTAGGTCTCTGTTGTACCCAGATGGTAAACCCTTTAGATTTGACAATATTGCCATTTGGTATCCTATTACTTGGGCAGTCTTTCCTCGTATTAGCTCAAGGATGTCAGGGTTTTTCTTTTGTGGCATGACACTTGATGTAGATGTAAATTTATCAGACAGTTCAAGAAAAGAAAATTCCGAAGTAGACCATATGATGAAATCTTCAGCCATTCGGCTCAGATTGGTCATCAGGATGGAAGAATTTCCCACATATTCTGCAACAAAATCTCGTGATGATGTTGCATCAATTGAATTTTCTACAAGTCCTTTGAATCCAAGCATTTTGGCAGTAAATTGCCTATCAATTGGAATACTTGTTCCTCCTACAGGACCTGCACCAAGAGGCGATTCATTGATTCGACCATATGCAACATAGAACCTATCAAGATCTCGGAATAGTGCATCGGCATATGCCAAAAGAAAGTGGGAAAACAGCCCCACTTGAGCTTGTTGTAGATGAGTATACAGAGGCATAATCGTATTCTGGTGTTTTTCTGCTAGTTGTATCAGTGTAGATATGACCTCATTTAGACAAAAACAGACAATATTGACATCATCACGTATCTTCATGCGTATGTCAAGTGCCACTTGATCATTTCTTGAGCGAGCAGTATGCATTTTTCCGCCTGCTTCTTTTCCGGCTTTTTTTATCACTAGTGATTCAATTAGTTCATGAATGTCTTCGGCTTCTGATTTTTCAGAAAAGTTTTCTTTTTTCAGTCGTTCTAGTGCGCCAAGAATCTTTTCTGCTTCTGATTTTGTAATAATTTTATTTTCTAAAAGCATCAGAGTATGAGCCTGGCTACCTAGTATATCGTACAGTGCAATTTGAAAATCGTCTGAAATTGATGAAAGAAATTCTAATGTGTTTTCATCTAGTTTTCCCTCTAGCCTAGATCTGTACATCAATTTAGGAAATAGAATGGTTATATATAGCATAGACGCTTTTTTGATTTATGTCACAGGCGTCTCAAGACCTGAGAAGACACATTTTTGATGAACTAACAAAAGTGGTTGATCCAGAAATAAATGTCTCAATAATGGAACTTGAGCTAGTGGATAATATTGACATTGCAGGATCTGAAGTTAAGATTGATCTGCATTTGACCAGTCCATTCTGTCCGGCAATATTTGGATTCAAGATTGCACAAGATGTTCATGATAATTTGCTCAAGATAGACGGTATCAATGATGTGAAAGTAAATGTTTCAAATCATTTCATGGCAGAAGCCATAAACAATCAAGTAAATACTAGCAAGAATCCTAAAAAACCTTAGAGTACTATTTTCTAAATCCTAACATATATCCCCTAAGTAGCTGTATTGCCATTGCTGGGTCTACACCTTTAGGACATACGTGGCTACAGGATCCAGCAAAATGACATCTCCATATTCCATGAGAGTCATCTATAACTTTGAGCCTCTCGTCTTTTCCTTTATCTCTGTTATCTGCTACGTATCGATAGGCTTGCGCAAGCCCCTGAGGACCAATAAATGACTCATCAGTAGCCATTGTTGGACATGCAGAGTTACACAAACCACATTTGATACAATAAGAGAACTGGAGAAACTTTTCAAGATCCTGCGGTGTTTGTATGAATTCCTTGGATTCAGGCGTTACTTCAGAATCTTCTCTAATGATAAATGGTTTCATCTTTTTGTGGTTTGAGATCAATTGTTTAAAGTCAACTGCAAGATCTCGGATTATTGGAAAGTTATTCATTGGTTCAACTGTTACAACATTGGAATTCAATTCTGAAACTTTTGTGTAGCAAGCAAGTGCTGGTCTTCCATTGATTTTCATTCCGCAAGAACCGCATGATGCTTGTCTGCAAGAATATCTTACTGCTACAGAGTGATCAAAATTTTGTTTCACATACAATATTGCTTCCAAAACAGTAGTCCATTTCTGGACTGGGACTTGAAACTCTGCAAAAGTAGATTCTTGTCCTTCTGATGGGTTTGACCTAGATATCCTAAGAGTAATGGTATTTGTCTGGCCAGTGATTTTTGTATTTGATTTTGGTTCTTCAGATGGTTTTGCTGCTACAACTGCCATGTCTAAGAAACCCCCATTCCCGCCATCAATATAGTTCTTGAGCCATAAGCAATCAATGCAGCCATGGCTGCAAGAGATCCATAATTGATCATTCTTTCATATGTGGAACCTTGTTTTAGCTCCAAAAGAATTACTCGGAGTCCATTAAAACCGTGTACAGAAAGCAAGATCAATAACACTTCTAACATAAGTGCATATGGAAGAAAGTGATAGTTTGCAATCACATTTTGATACTGTAGTGAATCTGAAAATTTTTGTGACATTCTCATAAGTATATGCACAGCTACAAGTGCCACAGCACCTAGTGCTGTTCCATAATGTATTTTCATGATAATACTTTCTCTCATCTTAATCACCAAATAGTACTGATGCACCATACATCATGGCTAATGCTGCAAGAGCAATTGAAACCCAGATGCAAAGTCTTTGTTTATAGTTAAGCGATGCTGCCTTGTACGGATATTCTGGTTGTCCAGGTTTTCCAACTCCGATGCCTCCATGACCTAGCATGACTCGAATTCCGTTTGCAGTGTGAAATACACACATTCCGATCACTAGCGTAAGAAGGATGTGACCTTGTGGAGTTTGTGTTAATTCAAGCATCTGATTCCATGCTATTTTTCCATTGACGATTGTACTTGTTTCATAAATATGACCTATCAAATAGGCAAGTAATCCAAGTCCAGTTAATCGCTGTACCCAATATGCAAATCGTTCTATTCCATATCGTGTGGGATTTGCCATTCCCTTGATACCTTCACGGTTTGACAATCTTTCTGCCACTAGTATTTCCTCTCCACTGGCTTGTATTTAGTAATAGTTACTGGATGTGTCTTCAGAACAGGTTCTTTGGTATCATAGTAAACAAGAGTGTGATGTAAAAAGTTCTTATCATCTCTATCAGGATAATCAACTCTTGCATGTGCACCACGAGATTCTTTTCGTGCAATTGCGCCCATCAGAATAACTTCAGCCACACGGAACATGGAGTCAAGTTCCATAACATTTGTAAAGTTGGTGTTGTACTCTTTTGCTTTATCATCAACATGTTTCCAAGTTTTGCGCTGTAGTTGTCTAATTTGTTTTAATCCTTCAACTAGATCATTTTCAGTCCTAAAGACATAGGCTTTTGAATTCATTATATCAGTTAACTCTTGACGTACTTCATACGGATTTACACTTCCACTACCTCTGAAAATTCCGTCATAGATTCTCTTTTCCTCAGTAGCAATCAAATGCATTGGAAATGGAGGCTGAGACTTACCTTCAAGAATATATTTTGCTGCCAATTCTCCGGTTATTTTTCCCCATACAAGACATTCAGCTGTTGAGTTTGCGCCCAACCTATTTGCACCATGGACACTATTACATGCAACTTCTCCAGCTGCCCATATTCCTTGTATTTCGGTTGCACCATCGATGTTTGTATGAATTCCTCCCATCATGTAATGACATACTGGTCTAACATCAATTGGTTCATTGATTGGATCCACACCAGAGAATTTTAGTGAGATTTCTCGAATAGCTGGTAATTTTCCAATAAGTACTTCCTTGCCAAGGTGTGTAAGATCTAGTTTTAGACACTCGACTCCGGTTTCATTTTTGAAACCTCTGCCCTCGTTAATTTCTGTCATCATTGCACGAGAAACAACATCTCTTGACGCAAGTTCAAGTTTGGTTGGCGCATATTTTTTCATAAATCGCTCTCCATCTTTATTTAACAGATATCCACCTTCACCTCTTGCACCCTCGGTAATCAAAATTCCAGATGGCAATATTCCAGTCGGATGAAATTGAACAAATTCCATGTCTTTTAGCGCCATTCCAGCACGATATGCCATGTCTAATCCATCAGGAGTTGATGCCAATGCATAAGTTGAAAAACTATAGACTCGTCCAGCTCCACCTGTTGCAATGATTAGTGCTTTTGCTTTGAATGTGTAAAAGTTACCACTTGCAAGTTCGATTGCAGTAATACCGCAGAATCGTTGACCGTCATGTATTACAGATGTAACAAACCATTCATTGTAGAATTCTATATTATCAAATTTCTGGCAAGTGTCATACAGAGTTTGCATCTCGTAGAATCCAACTTTATCTTGAGCATATGTTGCGCGATTAAAGCTGTAACCTCCAAAGGCTCGTTGACCAATTCTTCCATCTTCTCTTCTAGACCATGGCATTCCCCAATGTTCTAGCTGATATACTTCAGATGGCATTTCCTGTACAAGTCTTTCAATTACGTCTTGATCTCCAAGAAAGTCACTTCCTTTTACAGTATCATATACATGAGATTCAAGAGAATCTCCGTCTTCAGGATATAAAACAGCGGCAGTTCCGCCTTCGGCAGATACAGAATGTGAACGCATGACTTGAAGTTTTGAAACAACTCCAATCTTGATCGTTGAACTTACTTTTGCTGCTTGAATTGCGGCTCTAAGACCAGCAAGGCCAGAACCCACTATCAAGAGATCAAGTTCTATGCTGTTGACCATTATTCGACATTCTCCTTTCCACGCTTCATAAATATGTCTTGTGAAGGATTCCAATCAGGCTATATTACTATTATGTATGCCTAGCGATAATTTTTTATTATATTTGTCTGAACTTTGCTTTTCAAGGATTTTCAATATATGTCACAGGTTGTTGAAAAAATATCCTAATCAGAAAAAGTCAAGACTAGAAAAAATGTCAAAGGTGAACTAAGCAATAAATAATTGTAGAACAGTAAGAGCCGCAGTTGACAAATATTAGAAAATTATTACTAGACAAGTCAAAACCTCTTGTTTTCCCAGGAGTCTATGATGCAATAACTGCAAGAATAGCACAAAAAGCAGGCTTTGAAGCAATGTTTCAGACAGGATATGGAACCTCTGCAGCACTCCTTGGCATGCCAGATTATGGCTTCATAGGATCAACTGAAACAATTGAAAATGCAAAGAGAATATGCAAATCAGTATCTGTTCCAGTCATAGTAGATGCAGATACAGGATATGGTAACCCATTGAGTGTCTGGAAACTTGTAAACGAATTAGAGTCGGTTGGAGCATCAGGCATATTTTTAGAAGACCAGAAATGGCCAAAAAGATGTGGGCACATGTCTGGTAAAGAAGTAATTCCAAAAGAAGAGTATGCTGAAAAACTTCGGGCTGCTGTTGATGCTAGAAAAAGTAAAGATTTCATAATTGTTGCAAGGACTGATGCTCGAGCAACAGAAGGTCTAGATGCAGCAATAGAGAGAGGTTTGCTTTACAAAGAGATTGGAGCCGATGCAATTTTCGTTGAAGCCCCAAAATCAGTTGAAGAAATGAAGAAAATAGGCAAATCAATCAAGGCTCCCCTAGTTGCAAACATGATAGAAGGGGGTGCAACACCTGTTCTTTCATCCAAGGAATTACACCATATGGGATTCAATCTAATTTTATACCCATTATCAGTGCTTTATGCAAATACTTTTGCAACTATGAGTATTCTCAAGGAATTGAAGAAAACTGGAACTACATTAAAGTTGAAAAAATCTCTAGTGAGTTTTGATGAATTCAACAACATTGTAGATCTTTCCAAATTTAAAAAGATGGAAAACAAGTATTCAACAAAATAAGTGACAAAAAAGAAAAGAGTCTTTCAAGGTATCCTATCTAAGAGTGAGTTCTCTTTACTTCTATTTCTATAGTAGAAACATTCCTAGAGCGTCCATCTTGTGATTGCATTTGTTCTGAACCTATCTTGATGTTTCCGACTGCATAGCCAGCATTTTCTGTTTTTCGTGCAATGATTTGAGCAACATCTACTGCGTGGCCGATACTAAGTCCTCTTGCCTTGATTGATATTTTTGGTTGATTTGCCAACTGTATGAGCGCAGAAGTAACATACGACATCAGTGGCTTCTTTCCTATGTAGATAATGTCTCTAGATTCGGACATGCGCTAACTACCATTTGGGATAATTTAAATCTAAGAATGAAAAATTCGAGGCAATGAAGTTTTTGCTGTTATTAGTTTTTGCAGTAACAATTATCGGAGCTAGTTCTGCGTACGGATATGAGGAAATTTCAACATCTGACTTTAAGATAGTAAATTCCCTTGGTGAGGAGATAAAATCACCCGTAGTCGACCAGCAGCTTAACTTACAAACATCATTGAAGAACATGAATGGAAAAAATATTGATTGGGCATACATAGTTCAGGTAATCAATTCAGATGGAGCGATTGTTGATCTTAATTATGCAACAGGATCTCTTGC
>JAKEIJ010000002.1 GCA_022545805.1 Nitrosotalea sp.
CAACAATTCCGGGCTCTATTGTTGTGATTCGAATGTTATTTCTAACAGACAACTCTTGTCGTAGTCCCTCGCTAAAGGCCCACACTGCAAATTTAGTTGCACAATAAACACTGCCTGCTGGAAATACCACTCGGCCTGCAATTGATGAGATGTTAACTATATGGCCGGATTTTTGAGCAAGCATATGGGGAATTGCGGCGGCTGTACAATACATTACGCCTTTTATGTTTACGTCAATCATCTGGTCCCATTCGTCTATCTTGAGGTTCTTGACAAAACTCAGGGGCATCAATCCTGCATTGTTTACTAGAATATCGATCTTGTTCCATTTTTTTATTGCAGCATTAATCAAATTTTCACAGTCACTGCGCTTTGTTACATCGCATGACACCGTGATACATTCTCCGCCAATTTTTTCAATATCTTTTTTGAGTTGCTCTAATTTGTCAACTCGTCTTGCACCAACTGCAACTTTTGCGCCTGCTTTTGCTATTGCAAGAGCAGTTGCGTATCCTATTCCGCTGCTGGCGCCTGTTACTACAACTACTTGGTCTTTTATCATACTGAAAACTATTTTTCATCACGCTCTCTTGTGTAAATAAGGTTTTGTTAATCAAAAGTAGTTTTCCTCACTAACACTAATTTAGGATCACGGTTGATCAGGAACCATGGAACAATTTGACTGTGCATATTGTGGAGAAACACAGGACTTGCCCTTTGAATGCAGTTATTGTAATGACAAGTTTTGCGCAGAGCACAGGTTGCCTGAATCACATCGATGTGTCAAACTATTCCAGATAAGATCAAAGAAATTTGGAGAAAAAAAGATTCAAAGAACAAAGGGAATAGGAAGACAGAGTTTCATCAAGAGAATTTTTGGCAAGTTTGGTTAGTACAGTGCTTTTTGCGGATCAAGTTTTGAGCGCTTTGCCTGATAGAACAATGCTATTGCAAGTGCTAGCAACACACCGGCCGTGAGCCAGTGAGCAACCTGCATTGTAATATACGCAATGCCAAATCCCACACACATTACAGCTTGGGTCAAGAGTTTTACCCAGTTTGCAATCTTGGCCAGCCTGCAGATCATCTCTATTACAAACAAGCCTGCAACTGGATATAGTATGATCTCAAAGTAGACGTCTAGATCTATTCCGTTATGCATACAATCTCACGGTACCAGTTGTCTAATTTCTAGTCTTCCCAGCTTACCTTTACTGCTACCTTCTTTCCAATAAGTGAGCGTGCATTTTCAAAGGGAAGTGTGGCAACATCTTCTGCCTCAAATGGTCCATATGACTGGAGGTCTGTGCCCATTATCTGGTCGATTGGCTTGAGAAATCTCACTGCAATTGATCTGGCTCGGTGGTTTTCTCCAACAGTCTCTAAAAGTTTTAGCCTTCCATTTAATGTTGCAGAAAGAATGGTTTCTTTTCTTTGTCTTAGTTCATCCTCAGAATCTAAAATGAATCTCTCTTCATCAAGAAGATTCGTATAGTCAATTTCAACTAATGATGTTGCCTTTTCAATTCTAATCTTCAAAAGAATTGAAGTCATCTCGGTTATCATTTTTACAAGTGATTCTGTAATCTTTGATTCTACTCCATCATAATCATGATTTTTTATGTTGCCAAGAAATTCTGCAATGTTGTGATACAAGTTAGGGTCTACCTCTTGAACCGTATCATTTTCTACTTCGCGAAGAAGAATGGCATACAATGTGTTTACATCAATTTTTTTTGTTTCTGACATTTCCATATCCAACAATACTTAAATCATAGACCCCTTTGTGTTATGATCAAGGTGCAAAATTGCCATATAAAGTGATTGGTGGAGAACCGGTACCCGTTTCTTATTCTGCTGAAGATGTTTTCTCAAAAATAAAGCACGATCAGATAAAATTTATCGATTTACAATTTACCGGTCTTAGGGGAAGATTCCATCATACAACAATTTCTGCAAACCTGTTTACCCCACAACAGATGCAAGATGGATTACCAAAACTTGACGGTTCCTCAATTGTAGGATTTGCATCAATCGAAGATTCTGACATGGTCTTAAAACCAGACCCAAGCACTTTTGCTATAATACCATGGATGGCAAATGCAAAGACTGCCAGATTGATTTGTGATGTATATTGGGGAAAAGACAAGGGCAGGCTGGAATCAGACCCAAGAGGAATTGCACAAAAGGCAGAAAAATATCTCAAGACTCAAGGATTTGACAATAGTTACTGGGGTCCAGAGGTAGAATTCTTTGTATTTGACAAAATCACATGGGATGTTCTTACTCCTTACAAGGGCCAGTCATATTCAATAGAATCCAAGGAAGCCCCATGGAACCAAGAAGGCAAGGGCTATCCAATGGCACTAAAGAAAGGATACTATCCAAGTACACCGGCTGACACCTTGACTGAATTTAGAAACGATTGTGTTGAATGCTTGAATGAATATTTTGGTATACTGTGTGACAATCATCACCACGAGGTTGCTACTGCAGGTCAGTGTGAAATTGATATCAGATATGACAATTTGACAAATGCTGCAGATGGTGCACAGACATACAAGTATGTCATAAGAAACATTGCCAAAAAGTATGACAAAGTTGCAACCATGATGCCAAAACCAATTTCAATGGATGCTGGTTCCGGAATGCACACAAACGTTAGCTTGTGGAAAGGGGACAAGAACATGTTCTATGACAAGGACGACAAGGAAGAAGTCAGCCAAATCGCAAGATACTATTGCGGAGGAATTATGAATCACGCAAGAGCATTGTCTGCAATTGTTGCTCCAACTACAAACTCGTATCATAGATTGGTTCCAGGTTATGAAGCACCAGTGTATATCGCATGGAGCCCAAGCAACAGGTCTGCGATAATTAGAATTCCATCACACTTCAAGGGAGAAAAATATTCCAAGATAAAGAGAATTGAATTCAGAGCACCAGACCCATCATCAAA
>JAKEIJ010000137.1 GCA_022545805.1 Nitrosotalea sp.
ACATGGGTACGGTATTTTACGGTAAGAGCTATAAAATGTTTAAGGTGGATTTGAGAAATCAAACAGCGATCTTTGTTTTGTATCATGCGTAATACCATTCATTCGTAGTATAAAAAACGAGATAATAATACACCAAATACTATTTTATTTTATGACGACCATTACTTGCCAAGTGAAATATCCACGATGCTGTAATAGAGAACCAGAATACTTGATCACTTATGATTGTGGGCCAGACCCACAGCAGACTATGCTTGTCTGCAAGAGTCACTACAAGGAAGAGCCATTTCAGAGGTTTGCAATAAAGATAGAAAAATTAAGAGAATAACTTAATAGTTCGATTTCAAAAAATTTCTATAATTGAAAACCCTTCTTGCGTCGTCCATAATTTTTGCTTTACTTTTGACTACATTTGCTTCCGCATCTGCACAACAACCGCAACTTGCATCATATCGTGAAACAGCTCACATACTAGTTGATGAAAAAGTACAGAACAAGACTACGGCATTTGTCACATTGACATCAACAAGTCCAGTAGAGATGCGAGTTCCAGCAGATCTAATTTTAAAGATACAAAACACTGCAAATGTAACATCAGTTGCAATTACAAATGCAGAAAATTGCATTGTAGGAGTTCAGGACCAAGGATGTGTCCTGGTGAATATCGTTTCACCATCACTTGTAGAATCTTATGATATCAACAAAATCCAAGCAAATGCAAAACAAGTAGGAGACAGTCTTATTGACAGTATAAACAAGGCGTTTGCGACAAATGCACAATTTAACAGCGTCTATGTCAATCCACGGGGAGACTTGAGCAGTGCACTAGGTACATCCGGTGCAGTATCTGGAAACAGGACAATATCTGTAATATACACAATGTCAAGACCTGATTCTTCATATCTTTTTGATGGATTGACTGCAATCTTGATTCCAAAACAAATTCGTGATGACGGAGGATTCTACAATGCAGCACAAAAAATGGCACAAGATTCCAATTCTACTGTAACATTTGTCATCACTCCAGGACAAGGTACATCACTCTATCAGCTACAGGTATCAAAACAAATGCCAATCACGGGTCCGGTCACTATAGTCAAGCCGCTTGAACTGTTTGGAGTTGAAAAGCTTCAAAGATCAACTTACTTTGATGTCGGATTCTTCCCCCTTAATTCTATTTTAGATGTAACCGCAATATCAAATGAAAATATCTCAATTACAAACCATGGAGGAAATTTGGCTCCAAGTGAAATCAAGGAGGGTCAGAAGTTTCCAACTGATCTGACAAAGTCAGGATGGATAATAGACCCAGACTATGGACAAAAGGTATCAGCAGTATACTTGTTTGGAAAGGATACATCAGTTACAAGAGATCAAGCGTTTCTGACTTTGGGCAATACAATGCCGACTGACAATACTTCAGGGCAAGACAACACAACACCCCCATCATCAGGTCCAAAAACTTCTGACAACTATTCCATTTACGTTTTGATTGGAATTGTTGCAGCAGGCGGAGCTGCAGTGTACTTGTTTATGAAACGAAGATAAGATTTAGAGAATCAATACCGCTGCTGTAAATACCGTAGTCCATTGACCTTTTGCGTCACCTACTGCGCTCTGTGTTATGTTTCTAGTCTTGTAGATTTGTCCAGATATCTTCCATTGTTGTCTTTTTACATCCCAGCTCTTGTTGACATCAAATGAGATTCCAAGTGATGACGCAAGCATTTGTGCTGCAATGTCTTCTGCATAGTCACCTGCCTCTTTTTCAGTCTCTCCAAATGAAACATATTCTGAGAGATAGCCATACTTTGTGTTATCCTTTGGCTCGGCAATTCCAACAGATGCAGCCATCAACCTATGTGGTTCATTGCTCTCTTGTCTTGAATAGATTGCAAAAGTCACGCTTCCAGGTCTGATCAATTTCAGTCCCTCAGCTTTTGGAATCACCTTACAGCCAGGTGGAAATATACTTGATATCAAGACCAAATTTGTTCCAGCAATTCCTGCATCTCGCAACGCATATTCAAAACTTGTCAGCCTATCAGCGTGAATGCCCTTACCTTTAGTAAGGAAAATTTTCTTGGCTACTAAATCTAGCACAAATCAAGTCTTAACTCACATCTTTAAAAATATATTGAATCTGTGAAAATCGAATTATTTTAAGTTCTGCAATGATGTAATTATTTCTTGTCCATGTCTTTCTGGACTAATCTCTCTAAAAATTTTTGCAACCTTGCCATTTCTGTCAATTACAAAAGTAGATCGTTTTGCAAGTCCAGCGATATTCAGTCCAGCATAAGCTTTGCAAACAGTTTTTGCCGTATCACTTAGGTGACTATATGGGACCCCATATTCCTCTACAAACTTTTTTTGAGCCTGTACAGTATCTATAGAGATTGCAAAGAGCTCAGCATCACGCTCTTTTATTTTTGGATAAGCGGCAATTGTTGCCTCTGCCATCTGGAATACTTTTTTCGATGGACACGCAAACAGGTGGTTTTTGGGGTAAAAACACAAGACTACATTCTTCTTGCCCTGAAAAGAACTCAATTTCACAGTTGTGCCATCATGAGATACAAGTTCAAAATCCGGTGCGCTATCTCCTTCATTCATGATATACCTAATCCGTAATACAGGTTAATACCATTTTTGTTTGGATTTTTTTATCAGAGAACTAAACAGGTGAAACTACTTTTTGAAGGTCTTTTTGTATAGTTTTATTCCATCAGATATTGCCTTTTTGGCACTGGTGGCATTCTTCCATCCAAGCACCTCAACTTTCTTTCCTTCAAGTTGCTTGTATGTAGCAAAAAAGTGCGCAATCTCTTTTGTGATAT
>JAKEIJ010000138.1 GCA_022545805.1 Nitrosotalea sp.
GATGTATGATTGCCTGGTTGGGACATCCATTTGAGATAGACTCATCCTTGCAAAAAATAATGACACGGCAATTGATAACGATGGTGCAAAGGCAAGCAGTATCAGTAGAACATTTGATGGAATGTGTGTAAAGACCATCGTATTTACCAGTCCAATCTTTGATGCAATTTTTGAGGATGCGATATAGGAGATGGCAGTCAGTACACCTGCAACTGCAAATATGTATGATAACGAAGAAAGATCTGCGCCAAACTTGGTATAAAACCAGAATGAGACAATACTTTGTATCACAAATCCTCCCCCAAATGAGTCAATTGCAAAAAGCGAAGACATTTTCCAAATAATGCTTTTAGATTTGGGAGAGATGTTTTTCATCGACATGCCAGACGCGTTTTCTTTTACTTCGATATTTTTTGAAAGCATCAGGTATATCACAAGGACCACTACTGCACATGCTGCATAGATCAAGAACAGTGACTTTATTGCACCAATTTTATCAAATCCATAATTTTGTAAAATTGCTGGCAGCCCAGACAACAGTACACCTACAGACATGGCAAAAGTTCCAACTGCATTATAGATTGCAAATATTGAATTTCTTTTTTTGATGTCACTTACAGTCTGTGGCAGTATTGCCTGCTCTAGTGACAAGAATGCTCCAACTTCAGATCCTGTTACATTTATTGTTCCAACAAGGGCTGCAATTACTAGTGCAACATAGTTGCTTGTTACAAAAAATATTACTGATGATGCAATCATCAGTGCAGCATAAATTATCAGAATATTTTTTCTTCCAATTTTATCTGCATATGCACTTGATAAGAGATTGAAAAATACGCTGTTTACAAGAGTGGAAGTAAGTACGATGCCAACTAGAATGTCATCAAACCCTACCAGTTTGAGATAGATTGCAAGAATTACGCTAAGAAACCCATATGAAAAAGTCCTGACAATTCTTGCCCCAAGCAAGAGCTTGCCGTCACGGGATATCCACTGTAGACTCATTTGCCAAGTTTTGCCTTGTTTGTTTCAATGTCAGAGGCTTCAATTTTTTTGAACAACGGTGATGCCGCTCCAATCTTGTGGCCTTGAGATAACTTGATCTCAGACATGGAATTCCAGGTTTGTTCTGATACAGAGCCTGTCATGCCAAGCTGTTCCCATATTTTCTGCGATGATTCTGGCAAGAATGGATACAAAGAGATGGCCAAGGTGCGAACAGCGTTTACAGAGATATACACACAGTTGCCAGAGCCCGGTCCACCTTTCCATGGTTCTTTTTTCTGAAAATACTGGTTAAAGTGCGCAGAAAATTCTATGATCTTTTTTAATGCCTTGTCAAGACTGTTGTTTTCCATCAATGGTGTCAGTTCGCTTGAAAAATTGTTAATTTTTTCCTGTGCTTCCTTGTCCATATCATCAAACGTTCCTACATTTGGCACAACACCTGCCATGCTTTTATGGGTAAAGCCAAGCGCTCTGTTGATAAAATTTCCAACATTTCCAATCAGTTCAGAATTAATTCTTGATGCAAACTCTTCCCAGTCAAAATTAAGATCATCTTGACTGTAAGGAGTTATCAGTGCAAGATAGAATCTCAAGTAATCTGCAGGATATAATCCAAGAAAGTCCTTGAGTCCGATATACCAATTGCGGCTCTTTGATATTTTTTTAGACTGGAGCATCAAGTGGCCACGTGTTGGAATATAATCAGGGAGTTTGAATTCATTTTTAATTCCAATTCTCATCGCAGGCAAGAACAGGTAATGGTGATACACGATATCTTTTCCAATGAAATGGTAAATGTCTGCCGAGTTCCAGAATTGTTTTCCGTCAAACCCTTTTTCCTCTAGAAACTTTATTGCAGTAGAGATGTATGCCAGGTGGTTGTCAAACCATCCGTAAAAGACCTGTCCCTTGGCATCATCAAGTGGTATCGGGACACCCCAGTTCATGTCTCGTGTTATATCCCAATCAACTAGGCC
>JAKEIJ010000139.1 GCA_022545805.1 Nitrosotalea sp.
GGCATCATAGGTGGAATATACGGAATACAAAAGAAAAGACAGGTAAGTAATTCCAAACTTAAGACGGAACAAATCAAAAGAAGTGCTTATCGTTCCACAAAACAAGCTAAAGAAGCTGAAAAAACTAAGCACAATGCTGAAACAGTAAAAACATTTTGGGATTTATTTAGAGGAAAATAATTCGAGACCATAAAAAATATGACCATTAGCATTAATGACGCTGAGGTAAATTCCACGCCTAAGGTATAATGGAAAAGTTCGACTAAACGTTATTTGAGTAATATTTCAGATCAATGATTTTTTGAATAAATAAAAAACAGGTCTTTGGAAATGACAGCATGACAGATTATCCCAAAAAGCCCTTTTGGAATGGAATTGAAAGTATGTGGATCACCAAGTAAAATTGTTTGAATTGTGATTGGTTGGAAACAACCTAGTTGCAGACAACGTTTCTTGCGATCAGATTACATTTCAGGTGAACCTGCTCATCGCTTGCCTTTCTGCAATGTGTGCAGGCAAACTGGTTTACCTCACTACATACAGTGCAACGTTGGAATTCTTGCATAGTTATACCGCAATTTCTACAGGAATCTTTTCGCATATATGTAATTTCTACAACTTTGTTTATAAATTTTAGTACTGATAGACTTGACACACTAGTTTAAACATTTGACCACTTTTTGCTCCCAGGAGGGCGATTTTAACACCACGTAGGGTGTATTTGGATCAATGTGTCGCCTATTTCCAAAAGAATTGGTCAAGTCCTGTCTGTTTTGGTTCTCCAATTAGACTTGCAAAATCAAGGTCCATCGAGGATAAAATCTGATCAAACGTACTTTCCATAAATTCCATGTATTTTGGAGTATCAACCTCATCCGGTCTAGCAAGTTCCAGTGGTTTTACCCCTGGTTTGTTGATTATCTTAACATAATCTATGATGTCGCCTTTTTTTATCTCGCGTATGTGTTCCAATAATTTGGCAGCCCTGATGTGTTGAGGTACAGTCTTTACATATTCTGCTGGAGCCTTGCTTATCATAACATGAAATGCAAGTTCTGCAAGTGGAATCTGTCGAGCTTTTAGTCTCTTGGCATATCCTGAAATCATATCACCAATCTTTGTCTTGGACTGGATAAACTCTTGTTCATTTTGCACCTGGGACAAGATTCCTAATATTTCATAAAAAAGATTTCTGACAAATGGGGGAGTGTGTGATTTCTTTCCTGTCAATCCCTTGACATCAACCTTGCCGTCTTTTTGCACACCAAGATAGTTTTTCTTTCTGGTGCTAAATACAACGTATCGATATTCTTTATCCAAGTCAAGGTCTACTCCAAATTCCGTCTTTGCCCAATCTACTACTCCCTGAACTTGGTTTTGAGACGGAGCTTTCAAAAATAACGAATCAGTATCACCATACAAGACCTGAATTCCAACTGATTTACATTTTTCAATTGTCTCTAAAATTGTAAATCTTCCAACTGCGGTGGTCGCTTCTGCAACAGGCAGACAGTATAATGGAAATATTTCTGCACCCATTACTCCATAACTTGCATTCAAAATGACCTTGAGCGCTTGGCTTACTACAGTATACAGTTGTTTTTGGTCATTAGAAAGGCTAGGATTCTTGGACAGACTCTTGTAATAGTTTACACGTAAATCCCTCAGAGAACCAATCAATGTAGCAGTAAGGCCATTTCTTTTAGTACAAACCCAGTGCGTAGTTCCTGGAATCATATTTGTCTTGCACTCATCATGGGTACATCGTACTGTCTCATACGAGAGATTTCGTACCTTGATTATACTAGGATACAGGCTCGCAAAGTCCATCACAGAGACGTTAAAGTGGATTCCCTCTGTTGGTTCTACAACTAGTCCTCCACGATATTTTTTGTCTTTTATGACTGCCTCTGTTGATGCAGCTCCTGATTTTTTGTCAAGCTCTTCTCTACGCGGTATCAAAAAGTTGTGCTTTCTATGCTCATAGTAAAACAGACTTCGAATCCATTGTGATACACCCATTCTAGATATGTCATCAATTGGCATGCGGCCAATTCTTGTTATGACTACAAGAAGATTCATCAGCAGATCATTGTTAAAACTGGTAAGTTTCTGGGTGATTCTTGCATCATTGAAACAATAATTTGCAAGCTCGTAGAGCGAAAGATCCTCAAGCTCTCCTTCATATTCTGTCTTTGATTCCTCGATAAGTCCCTCACATATGCTGTTTAATGAAAAATCATTATACTTGTGGGAAAAGGCATAGATTTGAAATGAACGATTTGAAAATGTCCTGTACAAGTCAATGTGTACACCTCTTTTGAGCGTAGCCGAGTCTCGCATCATTATCAAAGGGATTTCTTTTAGTGGAATGCCAAGCCTTTCTGCTCTGTTATACATGAAAGGCATATCAAATTCATCACCGTTGAATGTTAAAACAAACGGATAGTTTTCTAAAATTTTGAATGCATCACGTAACATGTCTGCTTCTTTATCTTCATCATAGAAAGTCACCCTGACATCTTTTGAAAGTTCATTTTCACCCATTTGCAGTCCTGAACGTTTTAGAACAAAGACTGCCTTGAAATCGTCACTTGCACAAAAACCAATTGCGGTAATTTTCTTGTCAGCAATCTTGGCATCAGGAATTCTTCCAGTCTCAGACTCTACCTCTATATCAAAAGTAATTCTTCTTATGTTTGGTACTGGCTGGTTGAGAAGGTTTGCCCATTCGCTGATGTGATTTTGAAATCCTTTGGTATCTATGATGCCAATATTTGTCACCTTGTCAAATAATAGTCCTTTTAGAGCAAGTTGAACTTCATCAGGTATCTTGTAAGAATATTCTCTGACTTTGCCATCTTCAATTGTATAATATCTACCAACAATTAGTAAATTATCATACAGATAGTTTTCATAATACTTGATGTCAGACTCCCATGTCTCCATCATGTTCCTTATACTCTTGTCAGTCTGTGTTCCGCCAATTGCAAGAGGATCTGTTACAATTATTTTTGTTACATCTATCATATGATCCTTTAGCAAGTCTTCACGCTTGACACTTTCAAGTTTTATCACATCAGTTCTGCTTGATAAAAACTTCAATTCTTCAGGATCTAGTTTTGAATAACAGTATGGTTTGTGTCCGGTGTTGTCATACCAAAGTTTTAGTGTTTTAGATTCTGGCTCGTAAAATTTGAGCACTGCACATTTTTTTAGTCCATCATAGGCTGCAGAGACCAGTAATGCAGGTGGCATGGCGGTTGTTACTTCTTCTACTGCATTTGACATTACATCATCACTTTGGCATTAACTTGGCATTTGGTTCTTCTAAAAGCACCTTTATCCAATGATTTATTCTGTTTTTATCCAAAACTACTACTTGCAAGCCAGCCTCGCGTAATAATTCGTAATCTGTTTCAGGGTAACTTCCAAGACAGACTATTCTTTTGATTCCAATTGTTATTGCCATCTTGCTGCATTCTAAACATGTGACAAATGTGGTATACATGGTAGAGTCTTTGGTACCAGAACCTACTCCGAGTATGGCACAATGCATTATTGCATTTGCCTCGGCATGATTACACAGACACCTATCAAGGCCCTCTCCAGAGGCAACTTTTCCCTCCATCCGAAGCTGGCATCTTTTACACCCTCCTTCAAAGCAGTTTTTTACGCCTGGGGGAGTTCCATTATATCCCGTAGCAATCTGCCTGTTCTCTCTTACAATTACTGCACCGACTTGCCTTGTTATACAATTAGATCGTAATTTTGCAAGCTCTGCCTGCAACATAAAATATTCATCCCAAGTGGGACGGTCAAATGATTTGCTCACAATGAAACTGTATAATGCTTCAATATAAGATTACAAATGTCTAGTGTGAAAATTGAAGCATGTAAAGCTCAACTCTCTATCCTAAACAAGCTTTTTACCAAGATAACGCAAATCATGAATTAATTGAATGACCGTTTTGTAGAACACAGGTACATCAAAAAGTCAAGCATAGAACATCGAGACTATCAAGACAACTTGGCAAAGCAGGCAATCTCTGAGAATTGCCTTGTTGTACTTCCTACTGGGCTTGGCAAGACAACGGTAGCACTGCATGTGATTGCTGAATTTTTGTCAAGAGGTAAGGGAGGAGTGTTATTTCTGGCTCCAACTAGAGTGTTAGCTCACCAACATTACGAATTTTTAAAAAATAATTTACTAATAGACGATATTGCACTTGTTACAGGAGAAGATCTTCTTGCAAAAAGAAAAAAACTCTGGATAAACAGCATAATTTGTGCAACTCCTGAAATTGTAAAAAATGATCTTGATAGACAGATTGTATCCCCCGACCAGTTTTCTCTGGTAATATTTGATGAAGCTCACAGGACTGTTGGAGATTATGCATATTCTGGAATTGCAGAGCGTTTTGCAAATATTAATGCAAGAATAATTGGAATGACTGCTACTTTGCCAAGTGAAAAACAAAAGGCAGAGGAGATGGTAAAAATTCTCAAGATAGCAAGCATTGCACAGAGAACAGAAGAGAGTCCTGATGTGAGTCCATACGTACAGCAGACAGACACACAATGGATTACGGTAGAACTTGGACCTGAGATGAAGGAGATACAGGCCTTGATCAAGGCTACCCTAGACTCAAGGTATCTAGAACTTAAAAAACTAGGACTTAATCTATCAGGGAATAGGTCGATGTCAGAGCTTTTGCGTGTAAGAGAGTTTGTATTAAGACAAAATCGCAGGGCTGCCAAGCCTCTTTTTACTGCAATACGACTCATACATGCACTAAATGTCTTTGAATCACACGGTGTAACATCATTTCTTAGATTCTGTGAAAGAACTCAGGAGAAAAAAGGAGTTGGGATAAAAGATTTGTTTGAAAATGACTTGAATTTTGGAAAAGCGATAAGGCTTGCAAAGCAATCGCAACAAAAAGGAATTGAACATTCCAAGATGGATAAACTTCGTGAAGTGTTACAGGAGATTCCTGGAAAGGCACTTGTCTTTACAAGTTACAGGGATTCAGTTGATGTGATACATCAGAAACTAAACGAAATGGGAATTCCATCCGGGTTTTTGATTGGAAAGGCAGGTGAAACAGGCCTCAAACAAAAAAAACAGATAGAGACAATACAAAAATTTAGAGATGGACAATATAAAGTCCTGATTGCAACACGTGTTGGTGAAGAAGGTCTTGATATTTCAGAAGTTAACCTTGTAGTGTTTTTTGATAATGTACCAAGTTCAATTCGATATATTCAGAGAAAGGGTCGCACAGGAAGAAAAGATTATGGAAGATTAGTGGTCTTGATTGCAAAAGATACCACAGACGAGACATATTACTGGATAGGAAAACGCAAAGTTACAGCTGCAAAAGGCATGGGTGAGAAGATGAACAAATTCTTGCAGCAAGAGACCCCGAAATCAAAGACAGGCCTAGATTCATTCTTCTAGGTTCGTATTAGACATAAAATTATGGTCGTCTGATAAAATCACAGTTAAATATAATATGGATGCCACAAACTTTTGATGATACCTGCAAAAAGTATATTCATTCTAATCGCACTTGTTGTTACACCTTCAACTATTCTTCAAATTTATGCTGCTGATGATTCTTCCGGAATTACAGCAACTGTGAACAAACCATCTTACCAACCAGGTGACAAGGTGATAATCAGTGGTTCTGTAGGTCAGATAACAAACAGCAATCCTGTTACAATAATTGTTAGAAACCCTATGGGTAATGTCTACGATGTAGGCCAAGAAAAGTTGCTAAACAATTTGTTTATTCATGATTTTGTGCTAAACGACGATTCTATGGGCGGGACATATTCTGTAAATATCAAATATGGTTCTTCATCAGATCAGTTGTATTTTGTATTAAATGCAGGAGTGTTGACTACAATTCCTGTCTTTGACAGTGAGATAAAAATTAGGACAAACGGTACAAATTTGATAAAATACGGTGATGTTTCAGTGTCTACAACAGAGAATGCAATCAAGATTTCAATGGACACTACAAAAATAATTGGTGGGTCAGTAAACCAACAATATCAAATTCCAAAGAAAATAGTTGATACACCGGGAGGAAACATAGTATTGAAAGTAAATGGAAACCAGATCCTGTGTGCCCAGAGCGAGACTGACACTACTAGAATACTAGATTGTTCTATACCTTCAAACTCTAATGAGCTTGAACTAACAGGTGCTACCGTAATTCCAGAGTTTGGTCCATTGGTAGGCCTTGCAATATCAATATCCATAGTTGCAGTGGTAACTTTGTCACGATTCTCAAAGATTCATTTTTAGGCATTATTTTTGGAGGTTTTCAACTGTGATGATTTTAATTTTGTCTTTTAGATCCTGGATTTTCAAATAATATTTTGAGATCTCTTTTTGTGCAAGGTATTTTTCTTTTTCAAATTTTTTCACATGAGACTCACATATCCAGAGAAACTCTAAATCATATGATATCGAATCATGAGAGTTGTTTTCTTCCATGGTGTTAGGGTGATCCTTTTCAAATTTCATCATTTGGGGCAATAGATCAAGATTGTTTTTGACCAAGTGTAGAAACGAGTCAAGCTCCTGTTTTAGAGACTTGTTGTCACGAATCTGCTGTGTCCAGACAGGCTTGGCTTTATCATGATACACAAGTTCCTTAGATGTCAAGTCGATTCCAAACGTATCTAGTACATCTTTTGTGATTTCTTCACGGACATTTTCTGACATTTTTATCAAATCATCAGTAGAATTATCTTTTATGCGCATCTTGTATGTTTTAGATGTACTATGATACAATACTTTGTTCAAATAATGCAACAAATTGGTTTAGAGATAGCTTACAAAATTGCAAAAGATACATTATTTAGTATCCCACAGGAACAAGCCACTGTATGATTACATACATTCTTGCAACGTGTGTACCAGGAAATGAAAAAGAGGTAATACAAATGATCAAAGAAATACAAAACGTCGTTGAGGTAAACGGTATAATGGGAAAGTACGACATTTTTGTAAAAATCCAAGCAGGTGATGTAATGAAAGTGGATTTGACAATAAGCAAGGTAAGAAATGTACCGCATGTTACAAGCACCGTCTCAATACCTGCAATTTATGGTCAGGGCGGTACAATTGACAGTGAAGAGTAGATTTCATTAAAATTTTACCTAAAGATTATCTAGAATGATCACGATATGATGACCATGGGAAAGATAATCGAAGTTGTAGACCCGCACAGAATAGAACGAGCGCCCGATAAAATGGTCATATTAATGTCGGATGGAAAGTTTCTTGAAAGAGGCCATATTGTGAAAAACATCTGCCTGAACCTATATCTCCAGAAAAAAGACGAGAAACTTGGTTCATATTCTCTGATAACAGTGCTTGTTGAGACTGACAAGGGAGTAATAGAAATGACATATGATGAGGGGTACAGGGGAGAAAATGCATTAGAAGAAGCTGTCGCATTTCTTACATCACATCTTGGCATATCAGGATTAATCTTGAGGTCAATCATTCAGATGGACCAATCAATGAATAAAAATAATTTATTGGTGATAGATTCTAATGAATCAGACGTGGAATTTTATGAAGTTTGAGAGAAAGCCTATTGAAATAACTCCAACTTGTGCCATGTGTGCAAGACCGATACAAGATCACAACCAAGAGCAGATGAAATTCTGTACTGATGAAAGGCGTAAATCACACAATGTAAAAATAACCAAATGACAATTTCTTTGACATAGTTTTGGTCAGATATAGAGCAGTTCCTCCAGATTCATACTTTCGTGTAAAAAAGGGACTACAAAATGATCATGTCCTGTCCCAATACCCATCATTTCATGATACAATGTTAGAATCTTTTGAAATCATATCAATTGATGGAAAAATCGCCATATACTATTACAAGGATGGAACACTTGCAGTAGAAGGTAATGAGAAGGATCCATTATTTCGCAGAATAATTCGTCAGGTCAACAAACTTGTCTCAAAGAAAGAATACATCTGATGGTATCACAGGTCTAACTCGCTAGCATCTTGCAGCTTTTCAGTCAGATCAAGATAGGTATACGGGTCTAGTTGTTTTGCAAATCCCTTGTCAATATTGATGAGGTATACTGAATGCAATCGAGCATTAAGGATATCATTAATTTCAATCGGTGGGTTTTTGTAGAATCTATCTACCAAATTTTTTATTCTTCGAACATCTTCTATTTTTCTATCACTCGGTGGTTTGAGAAATAATTTTGGAATCGGTAATATTCCAACAACAGGGGTGGCAAGTGCAAATTTGGAACAGTGTTGACTGTATCGTGCTATCTTGCTGGATATCCTTGCCACATAGTAGTCGATTGTATCCAGTGCATGATCAGGAGGGGTAAAACCTGTTTCAATCTCCATGATGAACGTACCATCACCTTTTGTTGCAAATACATCACAAACAAGAATGTTGGAAAGTTGTTTTTCAATGTCAACGGTATAACCATGAGATATCAAATTAGCGGCGCAGATGATCTCGAGTACAGAGTGATTTATCTTTACAAGATTTTTCTTGTATAGCTCTATCAAACGCTCTCGTACAAAATTTATCTTGGATTTTATTTCAGGAGTTTGTCCACTTGTTAGTTTTTCAGCAACAGTGTACACATCATCTGTGAATTTTTCTAAATCCAAAATCTACTATTTCAAATCTAGTACGGGGTTTAAGAGGATAACTGATAAAAATAGGCAGTCTTAACACAAATAAATTTTAAAAAGATTTTTTTATCAAGACAAATAGGTCATAATCATGACAGAATTGTCAAATGAGGATAAACTAGTATTACTTCAGCATGCCATCTCAAAGTATGAGGATGAGAACATCCTACTTGAAAAACTTAAGGTAGTTTTACCTCAAAAGGACATTGACCGAGGCATTGCAACCCTGATTGCCACACAGAGAGTCAGAAGAATCGGTCCAGACGTTTTACAAAATAACGTCAGCCACATAGGCGAACTCCCTGAAATTTTGCCACACATAAAACAGATTATAGATACACTCTAGTTAAAAAACAAAAACATCAGACGACACAGACCCACCTTAAATGGACAAATCTAGGAACGGTATTGTCCATTTTATAGATAAATGAATTTTGTAGTCTGAATAATTGAATGAAAAAAAGATGCATCTCCCAAAAACTTACAAATAGATGTGATTTAGACCAGTAAACATGACAATAAAAAATATTACAGTTTTAGGTTCTGGAATAATGGGCCATGGAATTGCCCAAGTTTCTGCAATGTCAGGGTATAATGTAGTTCTTCGAGATATTGAAAAGCAATTTTTGGATAAAGCGATGGAGAAGATCAAGTGGTCACTTGACAAGCTTGTATCAAAACAAAAAATTACAGAAGATCAAGGAAAAGAGATTTTCTCGAGAATCACACCAATAGTGGATCTGGCTGAAGCGCTAAAGTATTGTGATTTGATTATAGAGGTAGTGCCAGAGATAATGGATCTTAAGAAAAAAGTCTATGCTGAAGTAGACAAGGTGGTACCACAAAAGACAGTCTTTGCATCAAACACTAGCACTTTACCTATCACCGAAATTGCAAACACTACATCTAGACCAGAGAGATTCATTGGAATACACTTTTTTAATCCTCCACAATTGATGAAACTAGTTGAGGTAATACCAGGACAAAAGACATCAAAGGACCTGGTTGATACAACGATTAATTTTGTAAAATCAGTCTCAAAAGAACCAGTGGTATGCAAAAGAGATGTTCCAGGTTTTATAGTAAACAGACTATTCATTCCATTAGTACATGAAGCAGCATATGCAATGGATAGGACAGGGGCAACAAAAGAAGAGATTGATTCTGCAGTAAAATTCACACTACATTTTCCAATGGGAATATTCGAGTTGGCGGACTTTACTGGAATGGATGTAATTCATAAGGCGACATTAGAAATGCATTCACGTGACAAAAAAGTAATCAATCCACATCCTTTGATTGAAAAACTATACAATGAAAAGAAATTAGGGCAGAAAAGCGGAGAGGGATTCTACAAGTATTCAGGAGAACAATACGAAAGAATCAATCTTACAGAAGATCTTGCAAAGAAATTCAATCCAATACAATTGATTGGAAATA
>JAKEIJ010000140.1 GCA_022545805.1 Nitrosotalea sp.
AAATCATGCCAAGTCCTGATTTTTTTAGAAATGTTACTCACACTTGTTTTATTGGCATGAACGGAATTGTATTTTAGACCAAGACTCTTGTTATGGATGCGTAAAGTTTGGTAGGCTTCGGTTATCAATTTGAATTTCATACCATCTCTGGATGAAATATTTTTGTCAGGGTGATATTCTAGTGCCAATCTACGATATGCGCTCCTTATTTCAGACATGGGTGCACCTGGATTCAAGCCAAGCAGATTATAGCACTGATCACTATTCAATAATGAAATAAAATCCTGTTCGTTTTAATAAAGTTTGATCGCATATTCTTATAACTATTGCAAAAGAAGAGTGATTCAGACCAAAATTTGTGTCTAGATTTTTGTCTTGAATTGAAAAAAGACTTCTTTTCTTGTTCCCTCTTGATCCCATGCTGCAACTTTGTATCTCCCTGCAATTCTCCACTGCTTTGTATCAAATCTTAGAACGTTAGAGTATGAACCCTTTTGTGAATTCAGATATTGATCTTCGCTGAAGAGTTCTTTTTCAGAAGGATCAAGTATAACTAAATGCATTGCCTGTTTTGGAGTGAGGGTTTCATAATCTAGTTTTATCTTGACATATTCCCCTTCGGTGTAAATTGCCTTGTCAAGATTAATCATTATTTTATTTGGCATGACTAGAATCCTTTTGATGGAATTTAAAAGTCTAGTCTTACAAAATCAAGGTTGTGTCAATATCTGCAGATGTGAACTCTGATCAATTCCAAATCGGTCTGCAAAACCTGAAGCAACCTCCAAGACATATTGTGCCTGCGTTATGTCCTGGCCATATATTGTACAAGGATCCGCTATGCATGCCGGTGCATTCTTTTCCACATGGAGAACATTTCCTGATTCATCAAACCAAATTATATCAATAGGAAATTGCATCTCTTTCATCCATATTGGTATCACTTGGGGTTGTGAAAATGGAAAGAGCATGCCTTGGCCATATGACAATGGAGTGTGATACTGGAGTCCTTTGGTTTGCAGTTGGGGAGTATTGGCGATATCAACGTCTAGTAATACTCCACCTATCTTGACTTGGCCCTTTGGGATATCGCTTGAATTTGTAGAGTCATTTTGAGCGTATGAGACGTGCATCAGTCCATTTGAGATCAAATATTGTATTGCCGCTGCAAATTCGTTATTAGATATAGAATCCACTGACCAAGACTTGGCGTCACTTTTAACCCATGACGGAATTTGAGACAAGACATTGTTTGTAACACCAGATGATGGGATCTTGATTATATTAGTGTCAATCAAGTATTGTATTCCTTGGATGAATTGTGTGTCAGTGATGGTACCATCAGACCAAAACTTAGCAACATGTTTTACCCACATTGGAATGGAAACGTTTGATACATAATTTGAAGAAGTTATTTTGTTTGTATCAACAAGTTTGTACGCTTGTTGTTTAACAGTTACTTCACCATTTATGTTTACAACACTTGATACTTCAAGATCCAACAATATTCCCGTATCTTTATCAATTTTTATCAAAACAGAATTTGTCTGGTTATTATTTTGTGCAAACATTACACTTCGGTCATAGTTGTTAAACGATGAAACCTCTTGGTGATATGCACCGTTTAGATTTAGCGGAATTGGGAGCATGTACATAAAATTAGAGTTTTGTCCATTTTGTCTTGTAATCAGAGATTTTGTAAGATCAAGTACATCGGATTCAGATGCAGACACGCCGTTTTGCACTGCACTTGTCTTGACTGCAATATTCTTGTTGTCTGTAGGAATTACAAAATCAAAGCGTAGAGTTTGGTTCAGATTTGGCGTTATAACATCATATTTTAAATAATCCCCAGGCAACGCGCATATTTGATTTATTTGACACGATGGATTCTGAGTTGGAATAATAGAATTTTGGAGTAGGGTTATTGCTTCACTCTGTGGTGCATCTTTTGGAAGGTTATCAGAAGGGCCTTGTCCATATACTAGCATCACAGGAATTTGATTTCCAGAAGGAGATGATACAGATGCAGAATATTGTGGACATACTTTAGAAAAATCACCCTGTTGGCAGTCATTTTCTAGTGCTTGAATATAATGCACCCATGAGACAGCAATCGTATCAGGTTCTCCGAAGTATCGTAGTGAAAAGTGAGAAAGCTCATGAGACAAAACCCATGCACCTGCCCAGCTTTCTATTTGAGTGTCACAAGAACAGACATAGATTGCCTGTTTACCAGTGCCAGATATTTCATACATTCCATAGAATCCTTGTTGCACTAATTGTTGGCCGACAGTATTATCCGATATCACAACAGGGAGTGTAAATGTCGAAAGTCCAGAAAAATACGATTGATAGTTTTTCAGTGGGACACATAATGAGCCTTGTAGATCATGTTGTATTCCATACAATGAAAGATATTCGTCTGTAATAACTTGGTAAAATTTCAAGCTCTCGTATTCAGAATCAGAACAAGTGTCATTTTCAGTTATGAAAAATACCGCATATGACAAAGCTGGACTGTTTTGATTTCTTTGTTGCTGTAGTGTTTTAAAATCTGGAAGTGGAGAATTTGTTTGCGCAAACGACGGAATTATAGATAAGAGTAAAAATAACGATAGTGCAACAGATGGAATGATTTTTTTCATCCTGTGAAATTAAGATGCATCTTTGTATTATATGACTTGCTGTAGATATTGGATTTTATAAAAAAACATACAGGCAGACAATTTATTATATGGAGTAACTTTGTTCTCGGAATCTTTAAGTTTTATACCATAGATCAGTAAGACACATGCCAGAGAACAATCCAGACCTTAGAGAGAAGATAGTTGAAAACAGAGGTACATGGAAAAAGCTGCAGCTAAAGATACCAGGACTCAGAGAATACCGTAGTCTTGAAGACTTGAGAGCCGCAGACCAATTGTTACGCAAACAGGTATCAGACAACCTAAACGAATCCAAAAATAAAATTGAAGATCTTAGAAAGGCAGCATCTGCAAAGGGAGATTTTGGCAATCTAACTATGATAGGAAGTACCATATCTCACATACAGCAAATATCTGGTGTTTTACAACATTCTCAGCAAGGCTCTGCAGGAATATCCCCAAACATAAGAATCGACGACGGAGTTCTCAACAAACTATACGAGTATGACTATAATTTTGTAAATACTGCCGAGCAAATTTTTTCATCATGTTCAGGTGTTATATCAGAATACAATGCAGGTAAATCAGTACAAGAAATAACTACAAAAATCAACTCGATGCTAGATGACTTGGATCATTCATGGAAACAAAGACTAGAATCAGTTGAAAACATATTGGTTACAAAGTGATAAAAATGGTAGAACATGGAGACTGTCTGTAAATGTTTGGACGTAAAAAAGATCAAAATTCTGGTGGAAGTGTAATTGGTTCAACTACCATAGAGTGGGAATCTCAATACAAGGAAGGCAACATCATGTGGAAGGTTCCTCGATTGATAAGACTCAATGATAACATAGTAATCAGAGAGGACGAGACTGCAGTATTTTTCAGAGACGGAAAAGTTCTTACATATTTTGACAAGCCAAATAGGTATGCTCTGACAGACTTTAATGCACCAATAGTAGGCGGGTTGCTGAAATTCTTTACAGGAGTTGAACAAGCTGCTGAAGTATATTATTTACAAAATAGATACATTGATGGCAAGTTTGGTTCTCAGGGACCATACCAGTTTGTGGACCCAGTGCTTGGCATAGTAAACTTGAGAATATTTGGAGAATTTAGATGGAAGATCTCATCTCCTGAGAATTTTGTAAACCAGTTTGTTGGAACATTTGCAATGCAAACATCAGATGCTATAGAATCTCGTCTAAAAGAACAGATGGTCCTTTTGCTGTTCAATGCAATTGGAAAGATGAAGGAAAGCGGAATGAAAATTACGGATTTGGCATCAAACTTACAAAATATTGAGCAAGTCGTACTATCCAATGCTCCATCAAACTTTGGCCAATACGGATTAGAGATAAACAAGATATCTGGATTGACAATCAGCCTTCCAGATGAGGTACAAAAAGCAATCAATACCAAATCAGAAATGTCAGTATTAGGTGTCAATTACATGCAATATCAGGCAGGACAGGCCATGACAGAGGCTGCCAAAAATCCTTCAGGCGGTGCAGGCTCTATGGCAGGACTTGGAGTAGGATTTGGTGCAGGATCCGGTATCGGATATGCAATGGCAGGTCAGATGGGCCAAGGTATGTACCAGCCACCAATGAAGCAGTGTCAAAAGTGTGCCATGATGATGCCAGTGTCTAGTAATTTTTGTCCAAACTGTGGTGAGGGTCAACAACAGGTTGCTCAAAAGCCTCAAGGAGT
>JAKEIJ010000141.1 GCA_022545805.1 Nitrosotalea sp.
CATTTACTAGTACTCTGATTCCAAGACCAGAGTCATTTGACAAGACAGAATTTTCAACCTCTCCATTTTCAATTACAAATCCGGATGTCTTTACAAGTTCTGCCCTTACATCACAATACTGGGAACCAGAATCAAGTGCAAATTTGACTGCATTATCAGCATAATCTTCAAGCGACATGGTATTTACCAGACTGGCTCATCCTATATTGGCGTTCTATTTGTCTCTGTTTTTGGAATTGTAAATAAAAAGGTAGTCCCTTTGGATACCTCACTCTCCATCCATATTGTACCACCGTGTGCTTCCACAATTCCTTTACAGATAGATAAGCCAAGACCGCTCCCTCCTTTTTCCCTAGTACTTGTAGTATCAGCCTGGTAGAATTTTTTAAAGATCTGGGCTTTTGCGTCAGGAGGTATTCCTCTACCATTATCTGTGACTGAAACCACAACTTCATTATTTTTTTCTTCAAGTTTTACCTCTACCTTACCTGTCTTTGGAGAAGTTGCCTTTAGACTATTTTTTATCAGGTTGGTCAACACCTGCTTCATCCTATCATCATCATAAAATGCATAGACGTCATTTTTCTGAGTAAAAGTAAGTGAGATATCATCAGCATTTGCTTGCGGATGCATTCCAAGTATTGTTTTTTCTATTGTTTCCTTGAGATTATTTTTCTCTTTTTTGATCCTAAGTTGTCCTAGTTCAAGTTTCTGAGCATCAAGCAAATCAGAAATTAGTTGTAGTAGAGTGGTTGCGCTTGAGCTGATTATCCGGAGTCTTTCTTTTTGTGTTGTATTTAGTGGTCCAAGATGCTCACCAAGCAATATGTCAGAATACCCTTGAATTGGTACAAGCGGAGTCTTTAGTTCATGGGTAACCATTGCAAGAAATTC
Organism: Nitrosotalea sp.; assembly: GCA_022545805.1. GTDB lineage: Archaea > Thermoproteota > Nitrososphaeria > Nitrososphaerales > Nitrosopumilaceae > Nitrosotalea. Next base: position 895 of record JAKEIJ010000141.1, read on the forward strand.
ATCTTTTGCAATCTCAACTTTCTTTGCCTCTTCTTCTTTTCTCTGAATTGTCAGAGACATTGCGTTAAAAGTATCTGCCAATTCACCTATCTCGTCTTTTGCAGAATAGGTGATTTTTTCTCCATAAACACCCTCTTTGATACGACTGATTGCCTTTGTCAAAGTTTCAAGAGGTGACAAAGACTTTCTAATTGACAGTATAACAGCAACAAATACGATAATGTCAGCAATTATGAATAATTGCACTATCAAAACTTTATCGTGCAGTTGCAAGTCAATGATTCCGTTCCATTGACTTACAAAGTCAGATGTGGTATTGAGTAGTACAGTTCTTTGCGAATTCAATCTTGAAAGTGCAGAGCCAAAGTCTTTTGATAATAACGTATTTGATTCAACATAGACTAGCTTCGCATTAACAGATTCCCATATTGGATCAATCTGCCTTATAGAGTCAGAGTTTTGTCGTGGAATTTCAGGCAATGTTTCTGCAGTTATCCCATAAGCTGCATATTCAGGGTCATCTAGTGGCAGTCCTTCCAGTTTTTTCAGATCAGCACCAAAAAGTATCCTGTCCTTTTTCAAGGCAGAAGTGACATTTCCGCCCTCACCAATGGAATACAACAATGTTTTTTCGCCGATATCTTTTGCAAGACTTATCATTTCTAGTGCAATTATTTTGTGTCTATTGTAATTTCTATCCAGTGGAGTAAGATCATTTTCGATGCCGTTTGCAAGCGACACCAGATCACCATTTTTACCAAGTACATATGTCAATCCATCCTTTACTTTGGAATCAAAGATGGTCTCTTTCTTTATTTTCTCTGCATCTTCTTTGTA
>JAKEIJ010000142.1 GCA_022545805.1 Nitrosotalea sp.
AGTTGGTTCTCCTGAGAGCAGCATGGCAGTTGCCTCAAGACGCAATTTTTCTATCTTTTCGTTGATTTGCGTGTCTTTCTCAATGTAGGTATCTGTTTGTGCAATATAGCTCTCAGGTTGGTAATAGTCATAATATGAAACAAAATATCCTACATTATTTTTTGGGAAAAACTGTTTTAGTTCGGCATAAAGCTGAGCTGCAAGCGTCTTGTTGTGTGATATGACAAGTGTCTTTTTTCCAGTCTTGGCTATTGCATTTGCAACTGTAAAGGTCTTGCCACTGCCAGTTACACCAAGTAGTGTCTGAATCTTCTTTTTTTGAATTCCTTGAACTAGTTGTTCTATTGCCTGCGGCTGATCCCCTGTTGGGGCAAATTCTGAAACAAGCTCAAAGCATGGATTTTCTAGCAAGTATTACAAAATGGTCCTGTTTCAAATTTAAAGCAAATGGTAATTATGATATCTTTACCAGTTGCGCTCTTCTGATACTTGAAGACCGTCTTTTGTCTTGGTCACACCCATCATCTTTATGGTATTTTGTGCAGTAGGACTGTTACGTTCTAGTATTTTTTTTGCAATATCTAATCTTGTTTTCTTGTCCCAGTGTTGACCTATCTTGTACTTGCCTCGCATTGTAGCTGGTATGACCTTGATTATTGCAACTTCTTCGACTACTCCCATGTCAGGGGTCAGTTTTTCATATCCTCCTTCTGGTTGGTATTTTTTCATGAGTTCATTTAGTGCCATGGTTTTTTCCTTTGGATCTGAGACAAGGCTTGCTTTTCCCTTGATAACGACGCTGATATACAGCGTGTCTGCCTGCGATGCGTCTGTAGGGGATGTGAAATATGATGGCAAAAACTCGAGGCTCTGGTCCACCTCAAAGCCTACCTTTGGGTTCTTTGAAATATTATCTAATTTTTCTCCTTTAGGGTGGGAATGCATGTAAATTGCATCGTTTGCATAGACAAAATTCATTGGAATTATCTGTGGGAATCCATCCTTGTCAATGCTGGATACTCTACCTGTTTCTTGTTGGTTTAGAAATTCAATTATCTTCTCTTTTGACTTGATCTCTAGTCTTCCAAGTAGTTGCACAAATTCTTGTTTATTTGATATTGTATTTCTGCGTATGGTTTAATAGATAAAAGCGAGTATTACAAACACCGGGTATGCTAAAGGACTCTAGCCACACCAGTGTATTGACAGGAATGATAGTAGGTTCTGTAATTGGATTTGCTAGTTTTGTTTACACGTTATTTGGTGATACCATTCCATCGTTTTTCGCAGTTTATTTCAAAGAAATAGGAGCTGCACTAATCATGATGGCAGTCTTTGTATTTGCAATTGCATGGCTGCTAAAAGCAAAACCACATAGAAAGCCACAAAGATATCTGGTCAAGGTGTTTGATGTGTGCGGAGTGGAAACTACAATAGATGGCATGCGAGACGAGTTTAAGACACATGATGTAGCCTGGAGCTTTATGAAAGAATACAAAAAACTCTATCCATTGTTTAACTTTGCTCTGGTCTCTGATCTTCCAAATTCTGAAAAGATGACCATATTTCGATATCTATAGATAAAAAACTCGATTTCTTCTTTGTGTATTCATATAACATTTTTGCTTACTAGAAGTTAACTTACTTTCAACAAAGTCACTTTCTACTTTATATGGGTTAGAGGTATATGGTAGTCGTACGAAAATGACTCGGGAAAAATCTTTGAAGACATTGATTGTACAATATACTCCACGAAATGAACGCTCCAATACTAAAAAAATACTCGATGCATTCGTCGGGGAAATAAAAAATTCTGATATTGAAAAGCTCGATCTTACAAAAGATGTGCCAGATTTATTCTTGGAACACAACTTGGATGCATACATACATCGTGATTACTTGGGCGAAGCCATTTCTGCAGAACAAAAGAATAGTCTTGCAAAAATGGATCGCATGACTGCACAACTAAAATCGGCCGATATTGTAATTGTTGTATATCCTATGAATAATTTCTCAATGCCTGCTGTAGTAAAAGCCTGGTTTGATTCTGTGATGCTAAAGGGGAAAACATGGGATACAAAGAATGGAAATTATGTTGGATTGATGAATGGAAGAAAAGCTTTGACTTTGGTATCTTCAGGGGCAGATTATGAAAATGGTCCGATGGTATCATGGGAGCATGCATTGTCGCTTGCAAATCTTGAATTCCAGTTTATGGGGTATTCTGATATTCGTGGAATACTTGCTGGCGGTATGGGATCTGAGCCTACAAGATTGTCCAATCTTGAAAAATCCATAAAACAGGCAAAATCAATAGCGCAAGAATGGTATTCCAAAAAATAACTAGATTTCCTGACAATTTTCATCCTAGCGTGCGTAAAAATTATTTTCTTGGGTTGTTTTGGTCTTTAAAGTAAGGCATTATACTTGATGCAAACTTGTCAATAGAGCCAAAGTATCCTGAACCCCAGAATCTTACAATAAAGTGATTGACACCGGCTTTCATGAATTTTTCAAATACTGGAATAATGTCATCTGGTGTACCCATTCCGATTGATGAGCGTGCAACATCATCTGGAATTGTTTGTGCTGCTTCTCTCATTTTTACAATCCATTCTTGGTTTGACATGGAATATTCTGTAAAGTATTTCTTGAAATCAAATCCTGCGATATCCTGAATGCCGTGAACCTTGAGCACCTCTGGTTTGAACAAACTGACTTTTACTGCGTTTTTCATTTTTGCCCATGCAGTTTCCGCATCTTCTGAAAAGTATACATCGATATCTACTGCATAGTTAAAGTTCTCATCTGTTCTTCCATTTTCTTTCATGGATGCCTTGATTGCTTTTGCATGTTCTGCGTACAATTCTGGTGTGTAACCAATTGGTATCCATCCGTCACCATATTTGCCACATAGCGCAAGTGTTCTTGGTGCACCTGCTGCCATGTAAATTGGTGGTGCAGGCTTGCGAACACTCTTTGCTTGCAAACATGCTTCTTCTAATTGATAAAATTCTCCCTTGAAATTGACTCGATGAGAAGGTGATGAATCAAAAAGTAATTTGATAACCTGTAATTGTTCCTCAAATCTTCCTACTGGCTTGTCCCATTGTATCTTGAATTCTTTGAGATTTTGTGCCTCGCCTGCTCCGATACCTAGAGTTCCTCTTCCGTGTGATACTCTGTCAAGTGTAATTGATGCTAGCGCGATATTTGATGGATGTCGTCTTACTGCATCTGTTACACAAGTTCCAAGTTCTACTCTGTGTGTAACTGCCGCAATTGCAGAAAGCATGACCCATGGATCGTTTACAATTGCCTTGTCCCATTGTGGAACATTGCTGTGGTCCATGTACCAAATAGAATCATAACCTGTCTTGTCAGCTAAGACACAAGCTGTAATTATCTGATCTTCGTTTAATCCTAGTCTTGCAACGTTGAGTCCCTGTTGAATTCCAAATTTTAGCACCATGAAATCCTTCTATAGTTGTCTCAAATTGGGTGTATTTAAGTCTAGTAATTTTGTAAGAATATTTACTGATTTTTGGTTAATGTAACCTTGTTTTTTGAAAAATAGAACGATACTCTATTTTTTATAAAAGGTGAAAAAGAAAGTAGACTAGAGTTTACCGTCTACAATATCTTTTAACAATTGAGCAACATCTTGTTTTGTTACTGGTAGTGGATTTGGATCCAAGTGACCCTTGTCTGTCATGACAACATCTGCTGCCTGATCAAATGGAGCCTTTAATGTCAGTTTGTCAAACTTTAGTTTTTCAATAACTTCTTTGAATCTATCATAGAAGATGGACTTGTTGAATCTATGTGCAACTGTAGTGCATGATGATAGCGAGTAACCATGTGGTACGCCCTCATTTGAAAAGACATACGATAGCGCATGTCCTAATGTGGTTGATGCATTTCCAAATCCGACACCTGATAGCATTGACCCAAATGGATAGTTCTCTGGCTTGTTGTTCATTATTGCATCATAGAGCACATCAAAAGCAGATTTGCATAGCATTTTGGTGAATTCGTTTCCTCTCTTACTGTCATATCCTTCTGTTGCCTGTGCGCATGCGTCACAGACAGAGTTTTTGACAATTGCTTCTGGTGTTCCATCCATGAAATAAGCGTCAATTACTGCCATGTCTGCAAGGAATCTCTCATCTTGCAAGAGCTTTTTCTTTCCATCAAACTTTAGCACACAATATGTTGTCATCTCTGCCCCTGTTCCAAATGTAGTTGGGATGAGTATCTTTGGAATCTTCATCTCCATTCCTGCATATTTTGCAACATCAAGTGAACTTCCTCCTCCGAGGCCGATTATTGCAGATGGATTCTTTGGTTTGAATTCTGTCATGACTTTGTTTACTGTTTCAATTGATGGTTCAGGTTCTACCTTGTCATATAGCATATAATCTTGAATCTTCATTCTTGCTAACCACTTGGCTGATACATCCGGTGGTGCAGTTGTTACAACAAGGGCATTTTTTGGATATTGCGTCTCAGATAAAGCATCTTTTCCGAAATTAATTGTCTTTGGCATTCTAACTGTATTCATAAAAAAACTACGACTACTACAATTATTATACTATTGCCTTTATTCTGCCTAAATGCGGAATTGGGTTTTCTTTGTTACTATTATGACACTGACTATGGATACTGCAATGACCATTCCTGCTAGTGGACCAAATTCTGGTACCGATGGGCCAACAACAACTGTGAAGCTTGCTGTCTCTGGAGGGATAGGCTGGAATAATATTCCTTGAACCTCTACTATGACCTGATAGGTTCCGGCGGTCTGAAATTGCATTGGGATGCTAACTGCTCCTTCTGTAGCTACATGACTTACAGGTATTCCAAATATTTGGTCATTACCTTGCATCACTGAAACTTTGTAATCAATATGTGGTTGTATTGAATTTTGTTTATTTAGAAAACCGATTTTAAGCATTGTCTGGTCTCCAGGGTTTGGAGTGGTAGGATTGGTTTCAAAACTGATGTTTAGTGTACCACCACTAGTCGGCTTTATGATTGGGTCTGCATATGCTGGAGTCATGAGCATTGTAATTATGGCTAGCGTTCCTAAGACGCTCAAAATTGATACTTTCACATCAATTCTAGAACTAGACACAATATAGCTTGGATCCTGTAATATATAAAAAAAGTGTAACAAAGGTAAGGTAGACAATTTTCATAAATTGATAATAAAAAGACTCTAAATTGAACAAATATTGTTTGTTGTATGGTGGCAATAAATGATAATTAGAAATTTCAAATCATTATCGACAAATTCTGCAAAAAAAGATGCCTTGTCCATAATTGAGGCAGGTCTTGCAGCAGCCAACCCTAAAACACATCTTGAGAAAATTATTGAAAAAAATACCTTGATTTTGCCTGGTCGAAAGGTCAGTCTTGGAAAATACCGACATGTGTTTGTTATTGCAACAGGTAAGGCAGGTCACACTATGGCACATGCTGTGGATTCTCTAACGCGTGTTGATGGGGGGATAATTATTGTTCCGGCCAAAGTCAAACCGATGGACAAAAAGTTCAAAGTAATTCAAGCAGGTCATCCAATTCCGAACAAAAACAGTCTTGTTGCAGCAAAAACCATTCTTGAATTTCTTGATAAGGTTGGTTCTGGAGATTATGTAATATTTTTGATATCTGGCGGTACATCTTCTCTTGTTGCCATGCCTGATGGTATCACACTTGATGAAAAGCGGACAACAACTGATCTTCTGATAAAGTCTGGTGCAAACATTCAAGAAATTAACTGTGTCAGAAAACACCTATCCAAGATAAAGGGAGGCAAATTGCTTGAACACATACGATCAGATTCTGTGTCTCTTGTCATGTCTGATGTAGTGGGAAATGACCTATCAAGCATTGCCTCTGGGATGACCTCTTATGATAAAACCACATTCGTAGAAGCAAAAAAGATCCTCAAAAAATATCATATTGAAAGACTTGTTCCAAAAAATGTCTCATCGCATCTAGATCTAGGAGTACGAGGCATGATCCCAGAAACTCCGAAGAAGGGAAAAATAAAAAATTACATCATTGCAACAAATAACGACTGTCTTGACGCAATGAAATTGCGTGCAAAAAGTCTTGGGTATTCTAATACAGTTCTTGCTGGTGTTACCGGAGACGTGCAAGATCTCAGTTCTAAAATTGCCAGAATGTTTTCTGACAAGAAAATGAATTGCGTGCTTTTTGGTGGAGAGAGCGCTGTTGTTGTAACAGGAAAAGGAAAAGGTGGGCGAAATCAAGAGTTGGTCTTGCGTTGTGCGACAAATCTTTCAACGAGGAAAAAGAATGCAGTTGTTGCATCTGTTGGTACTGATGGAATCGACGGTATAACAAACTGTGCAGGCGCAATTTGGCAATCAGACTTGAAATTAGACAAGGCACAACCATATCTTGACAAAAACAACTCGTATGGTTTTTTCAAAAAGTATGGAGGATTGATCCTAACAGGCGTCACTGGAACAAACCTGATGGATATCGGTGTTATATTACGAAAGTAACAATTTTGTTGCCATGTTCTTGCTTGGGTCTACCAATTGAAATCTGACATCAAGATCTCTTTGCTTGATTATCTGATCAATGAACTTTATTCTTCTTTCTATGAAAACATCATCAGTTAGCTTGTTTTCTGCAAGACGATCAAACATTGATTTTTGATCTAACATTATGTTAACCACGTCTCTATTTTTGATAATGAATCTGCCAATCCCCCAAAAAATTCCGACATGTAATGCGATGTATTTTGATTGCTCTGGCGTCACAATGTCGTAAAAATATTCTGCATGTGTTCTACTCTCTTCAGATCTTGATTGTGAATTTTCAATTATCCATGAGATCTTTTTTTGATCACCATAAAAAAAGTAAATGTGTTCCATGTCAACATATTTACTAAATATGTCAATATATTTTCTGTATACTACTGAATAAGAAAAATGAAAACTTGCTATCGTGCTAGAAGCAAACTCTTTCTTTACAAATATGGTGGATGAGCTTGTTGACTTTTCAGAATATGATCCAGAGCTTGCTGAGGGACTCAAATGGATTGATGGTGAGGCACAAAAAAGGGGAATCACATTTTATGAAATGGTGTTTCATGTATTGCACAGACATGATGTTGATTCTAAAGCAAAAGACTGGCTTGCAAACAGAAACTAATTTCAGTGTTATTGAATCGTTTTGAATAATCATCATGGTCTATTGTATTTCATGAAATGATTTTGTGATACAAAAGTGGGGAGGGGTTACCGTTAGCATAACTTGCTAAGGTTTTACCCATTTTACATTGTACGAAACATTTCCAGGAACTAGAGTATTCCATGAAACATTTTGTGTTGCATGTGGTGCAAGATTGCTCGGATGGCTCTCCTTTGCAGTCACTGTAACATCTTGATTGGGACCTACACTGTTGACACATGTGCCAAGCTGAAATCCTGGAGCGCTGGTATCATACCAAATGCTTCCACCATGTGAGTTATTCTGTGAACTCTTATGTGGTGTGTGTATGGTAAATGTCACTGTGTATGATCTATCATTTCGTAGCTGGAATGTTGTGCCTGGATTTGCTATAGGATCAAATGTTCTATGTCCAATTGTTATCTTCATGGCCGTGATTTTTCCATCATATCTGTTGGAACATGTCGAAGGTGCCTGACCCATTGCAAATGCTTGGTGTGCTGTAATTCCAAATGATGCAATCAGAATAGATGCAAACACAAGAGCAAAAACATTCTTACTGCAATTTTTTGTGTTAAATGTTTTCATTATCTCTATAATGTTTTTGAATATGTAAGCCCTTGGTGAAATTCTTCTATACTATGCATTCATTATACACGCAAATTATTTTTTTGAAATTTTATTTCTTTGATGATACGTATTGAATCTAAATCTGTGTTAGACGTTTCTCAATTGAAATATATTCACATCCTGACGGTCCGCAATATTTTCCAACATAGACTGCCTTTGGCCTGTAAAGCATTGGTTTTGGTGCAGCTTCGGCAAACTTTTCTTCTATTATGTGTGCAGTCCATCCTGATACTCGAGATACTGCAAATATTGGTGTATTAAGATCCATTGGAATACCCAACATGTAATACACCGATGCACTGTAAAGATCAACATTTGGAAAGATATCCGAACTTTTGATCTTTTTCATCTCTTCTTCTGTAATTTCCTCGACTCTTTTGGTAATGCCATACCATGGTAAACCTGTTTTTTCTGCTAATCTTCTTGAAAGTTCTCTGAGAACTTCGGCCCTTGGATCAAATGTCTTGTATACTGCATGACCCATACCCATTATTTTTTGACTCTTTGCAAGTTTGTCTTTAATCCACTGTTCAACTTTGTCCTCTGAACCAATCTCAAGTAACATCTTCATTACCTGAAAGTTTGCACCTCCGTGTAGCTCACCACTTAGTGCTCCAACAGCTCCACTTACTGCGGCATACATGTTTGCACGAGTTGATGCAACCTCTCGTGCTGCAAATGTGGATGCGTTAAAACTGTGCTCTGCATGTAATATCAGACAAATGTCAAAAATCCTTGCAGCTTCGGTATCTGGTTCTTTTCCTGTGAGCATGTATAGAAAGTTGCCTGCATGATTTAGCTTTTTTGATGGCATGATTATTTCTTTATTGTTTCTAATCCTATCCCAGCAAGCCACAATGATTGGAATCTTTGAAATCAAATTGATTGCTCTATTGTAATTTGTGATCCTGTCATCTGATTTTTCTTTGTCATAGACTGCCATCATGGCTACCGTAGACTGGAGAACATCCATCGGGTTTGCAGTCTTGGGTAGGTTTCTTAGGGTCTTTTCTAAACCCTCTGGAATCTCGCGTGTTGCTACTAGCTGCTCTGAGAATGATTCCAATACCTCCTTTGTTGGCAAGTCATCATTGAGCAAAAGACACGATGTCTCCTCAAAGCTTGATTTTTTTACCAAATCTAGAACATCATAGCCTCTATAGATCAACTTTCCATTAACACCGTCTATTGCAGAAATCTTGGTATCTGCAACTTCGATGTTTCGAAGGCCTATGTTCTTTGTCTGCACGGGATACAATGGAAAAAATATGTATTAAATTATTACTAATTTAGAAATAAAAAATTAAGCAGTTGGTCTAATCTAACAACTTTGGTAATTATAGCGAAATTTATCATGATTTTTAGTAGCAATGAGCCAATGGGATGACGAATTTGTCCGCATGGTAGACAATTTTGTAGTAGAGACAAAAGACCCTAGAGTCTTGCAGGAGATTTCTGATCTTGATAGGGAATCTAGGCTACTTGGAATCTCGTTTTATGACATGTACTGTGTAGTATTACAAGACGTCAAGGGACACCAAACCTTGGTTGCAGAATTTATAACATACATGAGCTTGAAGAAAGCCAAGCCTGTTTTTTAGTTTAAATGAGGGTCATCAATGCCGTCAATAATCCATGGCAAGAACTAGAGTTGTCTGTGTTTCACATAAAGAAGATGCTGATGGAATTAGCTCTGCATCACTGATAAGAAAAGCATTTGGCGGAGAGACAAAACTAGTCGACTATCCTGGACTGATGAATGAATTAGAGGCACTAAAGAACGATGAGAAACTAAAGACTCTTTACATCTGTGATCTTGGGTTAAGTAAATCAAACCAGGACCAATTCGTAGAACTGCTCAAGGCATTGCGAAAAAACAAAGTTTCCATTACTTACATTGACCACCATGATATCGAGGATTCCATAAAAAAGAAGATCAAGGCATTAAAGGTAAGACTGATTCATACAATTAACGAATGCACAACAGTACAGGTGTATAATGCATTCAAGTCAAAGCTATCTGATTATGGTTCTTTTCTTGCAGCATGTGCCGCAGTAACTGATTATATGGAAGACAGGCCAATCGGCGCTGCACAATTGCAAAGATTTGACAGACAGTTTGTGCTTTTGGAGGCAACGGTTCTTACATTTACAATTACCAGCCATCAAAAAGATCCAGAATTTTTGCTATATCTGGTCGATGAGCTAAGCGAATCAAAATACCCACATCAGATTAACAACACGTTTGAGTTTGCTAGAATTCAAGCAGAACGAATCTCTGGTGTTATACAAAAAGTCAAAGACAACATGAAGAAGATGAAAAATCTTTCTTACATGGAAGTCACTGATTCTGGCGCAAGCATGGCAGTAAACTTTGTTCTGGGATTATCTGGAAAAGAAGTCGGTGTTTCCTACAAACTACGAGAAGAACAAGGAATCTATGCGGTATCAGTTCGAGGAGCAAAATCCTGTAAGGTACATCTAGGCAGAATTGTAAATCAATTGGCAACAGAACTTGGTGGCTCTGGTGGAGGGCATGACAAGGCATGCGGTGCAGTCATACCAAAAGCAAAGATTGGTATGTTCTTGAAAAAATTTAATTCAAAACTCAAATAGTCTCTGCAATCAAATCGATTTCTACAGCAGAATTCAGAGGTAAGCTTGAAACTCCTAGCGCAATTCGTGTATGTTTTCCCTTTTCTCCAAAGATTTCAAAAAGCAAGTCAGATGCGGCATTGATTATTTTTGGATGCTCGTAAAATTCTGGAGAACTATTGACAAACCCTGAAACTCTAACAATCTTTGATATTTTATCCAGTGTCCCAAGTTCTGTTTTTAGGTGAGCCAAAACATTTGTTATGCACAGCCTGGCAGCCTTTTGAGCGTCTTCAACAGATATGCTTGTTGGCACTTGGCCCTTGAATTGTACCTGACCGTCCTTCATTGGAATCTGTCCTGATACAAATATCAGATTACCAGTCCTTACAGCAGGAATGTATGAACCAGCAGGCTTGGGTGGTGTAGGAAGTGTAATGCCAAGTGCCTCTAATTTTTCTTCGATCATGATATGCTCTTTTGCATGCCTTTATTTTATATCTTCATATAACATGTAACGCAAAACCAAATCTATGCACAAAAAATCTCACGGCGAGGAACTCAAAAAAGAACTAGACATTTTGATATCAAGGATAAGTGCGTTGGAGGCATCATCTACTGATAAAGAAAAAAAATCCCTAATGGGTGTTCTAAAAGTACTTGCAGAAAATCAAAAGCATTTTGTTGACGAGTTTGAACATATAAAAAAAGCACTAGATCTGATGATGGTACAGATCTTCAAAATGGATCAAGCAAAAAATAGACCCTGACCCAGTATCTGGGTATCCTGAATCGCAGCAATAAAAGATTAAATTCAGCCCCCAATTGTTGGGAAACAAATGTCTCATCCTACAGAGCCATCAGACAGCTCAAAACCCGTTCTAAAAGACAAGAATCCGCATAATTATAGAAAAGTAGGTTATTCTATGATTGTAATTTCAGTATCACTAGTTCTCATCGGCTTGCTAGTCTTGGCAATAGGTAACAATTATCACTTTTCAGGAGATATCATGGCAAAACAAGAGATTGACTCTATGACACCAAAGAACGGTTACACTATAGTTGTCTTTGATTACACTCAACCAATTGGCGCCAAGCTCAAGCTATTGGATTCTGCAAGTACATTTGAAGATGCCAAAAAACTACAACAACAGTATAC